>JACCVS010000355.1 GCA_013698055.1 Acidobacteriota bacterium | reverse complement strand
AAGGCTTGCCGGAAACCGCAGGGCTTCGCGTGCGCGTCGTGCCCGGTGGCTGCTCCGGCTTTCAGTACAGCCTGAACATCGAAGAGGAATCGCGTCAGGGCGACTTTATCCTGGACGAAAAGGGCGTGCGTCTCTTCATTGATATGTTCAGCGCACAGTATCTGAACGGCGTCCAGATTGATTACGTGTCGGGCGTGATGGGTTCGGGCTTCGCATTCAATAATCCGAATGCAACGGGCGGCTGCGGCTGCGGCTCATCGTTCACGGCCTAAGTTTTTACAACTCGAATTTCAGAGAATTCCGGTGGCGCGATATGCGCGAGGTCAGGTCACAGAAGTTTCTTTCACACGGGAGAAGCGGCTGTGCCTGCCTTTGCTTATCGCGCCATTTATTTTAAGCGATGCGCGAGCAAATTGAATTCATTCCAGCCGAGACGCCTTCACAAATCAAAGAGGCGCGTGAATTGTTCATAGAATACTCGCAAGAGCTTGGCCTTGATCTGTGCTTTCAAAATTTCGAGAAGGAACTGGCCGAGCTTCCTGGAGGCTACGCTCAGCCGGAAGGCCGTCTGCTTCTTGCCACCTCAGCTGGACAGGTTGCCGGATGCGTGGGCTTGAGAAAGATAGGCGACGGAACTTGTGAAATGAAGAGGCTTTACATCAGGCCGAAATTTCGCGGGCACGGAATCGGCAGGGCGATGGCCTTAAAGCTCATTGAAGAAGGTCGCTCACTCGGCTATCAGCGGATGCGTCTGGACACGCTGCCCAAGCAGATGAGTGAAGCCATCAAAATGTATCGCTCACTTGGGTTTTGTGAGATTGAACCTTACTACCATAATCCTGTTGAGGGCGCGATGTTCATGGAATTAACTCTCAGGTGAGCGGAGATGACTTGCGGCAGCGGCTTCAGATGTGCCAAAGTTTGTTCCGCCTTTCAAACACAAACAATTCAGGGAGCATAAACGATGTCGAGGATCGAAGCTGAAACCGCGAGCGGGGCGCAGGCTTTTGACGCAGAGCCGGGACGAAAACTTGTGCTGGCTATTGAAGACGCCGGAATTGATATCCTGCACCGCTGCGGCGGCAAAGCCAAATGCACAACCTGCCGCGTCGAGGTGCTCGCGGGCGACCCCGGCGAAATCGGGGACGCCGAGCGCGATCGCCTGGCGATGGAGACAGGGCTGGCGGAAAACGTCCGCCTCTCCTGCCAGGTTCATGTCATAGACGACCTCAAGGTGCGCGTCATCAACCAGGCGAGCGAGCGCGGCATGGATGCCGGGCCAAGACCTACAGAGGAATAAAGAAGCGATGAGTAGTGAAGACAGGAGTAGGAGCATGTTTTTACTCACTACCCTATCGCTCATCACCCATCGCTATTTTATCACTTGTCACTCATCACTGTATTTAGTAATCTTCGCGCGTACTTTCATGACAATCAGGCTCTCGGCAGGAGACAGCGTGTGCTGTTTCGGCGTGTCCGTTTGCGCTTGTGATGCGTTTCAGACCTGCGGGGCGCGTTTGCTCTTCACACAATCATCAGGTTTCGGAGGGACGTATGTTGATAGATTCGATTGCTCATCTACCGTTTGGCTTGGCGATCTTCCAGGAGATCATCCATGGGCCGACCGGCGATGCTCTTCCCAGAGTCCTGCTGCGCTGGTCGCACTTTGTCGCGGGCATCACGTGGATCGGGATTCTCTACTTTTTCAATCTCGTCAACGTCAATTTCATGAAGGCGCTCGACGCGCCGACCAAAGGCAAGGTGATTCCCGAACTGATGCCGCGCGCGCTCTGGTTCTTTCGCTGGGGCGCGTTCATCACGGTGTTCGTCGGTCTGGTTTACTACGCGATGTACATCCTCAAGCCGGATGTGACCAACGCGAACACAGCCGGAACTAACGCCAATGTCTGGGTTATTCTCGGCGTCTGGATGCTGATACCTCTCATCACATTCGCGATAGAATTTTTCGTCATCACAAAATCGGGGATCAACGATGGCAGGGTGCTGGCGGTGATCGTCGCGGTGCTGGCCATTGCGATGTCGGCGGCGGTCATTTACTGGCTCAATTCGCAGTTGACGAGTCCGAACGGCGATGGCTGGGCGAGCAACAAGGCTCTCTCCATCGGCATTGGCGGCGCGCTCGGCATCATCATGCTCTTTAACGTCTGGGGCATTATCTGGCCTGCGCAAAAACGCATCATCGCATGGACAAAGGATAACGCGCAGAACGGCACGCCGATTCCGCCCGAATCAGCCGCGCTCGGACGCAAAGCATTCCTGGCCTCGCGCACCAACGCCTGGCTCTCGCTACCGATGCTCTTTTTCATGTCCACATCGCACGGCGATTACATAATTTTCGGAAGGTAGTAAAACGTACTTTCGTCTCTCACGAGACCTTTCTAAATCTACTGCGGGATGATGCTTCGTTGAAATTTCGGAGCGTCATCCCGCTTTTGCTTTTGCGTTTCACCACCCTAAAGATTTATGCTCTCAATTGATTCGCCACAATCAAACGCGATAATGAGACGAAACATACTTCGTTTCGTCTGTTCCAATTCGGCTTCGGTCATCCCCCGCTGAAGTCACCAGCAGTAATTTGAGGAGGGAAAGTTATGGGATTCAACGGTTCGTACACGGCCAAACAGTTCAACCTGAGCGGGCTGAAAGGCATCTCGGACAAAACGCTTGAGATGCACTTCAAGCTCTACGAGGGCTACGTCAAAGAAACCAATAATCTGACGGAGAAAATCTCGGAGTTTCTGAAAGACGGCAAGGTGGATCAGGAAGAGATGCCCGCTTATTCGGAGCTAACTCGTCGGCTTGGTTTTGAGTACAACGGCATGGTGCTGCATGAATACTATTTCGGCAACATGAAGCGAGACGGCGCGGGCGATCCCGCTAAAACTTCAAAATTTTACAAAGCCGCCGAAGCGTCTTTCGGCAGTTACGATATCTGGAAAGCGGATTTCGTCGGCGTTGGCAAGATGCGCGGAGTCGGCTGGGCGATTTGCTATGAGAACCCGGCGAACGGGCGGCTCTCGAATCACTGGATCACGTTACACGAGACGGGCAACATCTCTGGCTTTAACCCTGCGCTCGTGATGGATGTCTGGGAGCACGCCTTTCTTCTTGACTACAAACCTGCGGAGCGCCCGAAGTACATCGAAGCGTTCTTCTCAAACATTGACTGGAACGCCGTCGGCCAGCGCTTGAAGACCAGTACGGCGACAAAAGAACAGAAAGCGTAGAACAGGAGCCGGAATTCAGAATCCAGAATACAATTAAAGTGGTTCTCAGCCTCTTCATTCTGATTCCCAACTTCTGACTTCTGTATTCTGCTTTTACTAAGAAGGAGATAATTATTCTATGAGTATGAGACGAACTTTGCTAATGGTAACGCTGCTTGCGATGGCTGCCCTTTTCTTCGTCGCCTGTGCTTCTGATGACAATGCGAACAGGAATACTACGGCGACCACCAATGTGACACCGCCTGCGGCGACGCCCGCAACGACGCCCGCGCAAAATCTGACAATCGCGGAACGCCCACAAAAGATCAAAGATGATATGGCTAAGCGTGGCGAGCAGGACGAGGCCGCGCCTGCGCTCCGCTTTGTCGAGCCGCGCGAGGGCGCGAGCATCAACGGCTCGACCGTCAACGTCAAGCTCGCTTTGAGTGGAGACTTGAAAGGCTACAAGCCTGCGAAAGACCCTGCAACCGGCATGGGCAATCACATTCACGTCATCCTCGACAACCAGCCTTACGAGGCTTACTACAGTCTCGATCAGCCGTTTGAATTGCGTAATGTCTCGGAGGGCAAACACACCCTGCGCGTCTTCGC
>JACCVS010000332.1 GCA_013698055.1 Acidobacteriota bacterium | reverse complement strand
AAGTTGCGCGACGATCCGCGCTTTGGCGAATTGATGCAAAAGATTGACCGCTCTCGTCCCAAAGAGAGAAGCTGAAACGGATGAAGACCTTTGTTGTCGGAGACATTCACGGACGCCGCGCGCAGCTTGCCGCTTTGCTCAAAGCACTGCCGCGCAATGAGACTTCCGACACCCTTGTCTTTCTCGGCGATTTGATTGATCGTGGGCCGGACGCACCCGGTGTTGTCTCTGATGTCATCGAGTTGCAGCGCGAAAACCCTGAGCGCGTCGTAGTCCTGCGCGGCAACCACGAGCAGATGATGCTCGACTTCTTAGACGAAGACTCGCGCCTCTGGCTTTCTCCCGCCACAGGCGGCGAGCAGACGTTTCAACAGTACACCGCAAGCCCTCTTCGCGTTGAAACGGATGAGGATTTCGGCAATGCGCGCCGGCGGATTGAAGAGAGCGTGCCCCTTGAGCATCTCGAATTTTTCAGGCAGTTACCTATCTACCACGAAGACGACTACGCTCTTTACGTTCACGCCGGGCTGGATCAGGGAAAGCACCCGCGCGAGACGGACACGCATCATCTGCTATGGACGCGCGACACCGATTTTTATAAAAAGTATCGTGGCAAGCCCTGTGTCTTCGGCCACACGCCGACCACGTTTCTGCCGCTGCTCGGTCGCCTCGGGCGTCATGGCATCTACATCTCTCACAGCGCCATCGGCATTGACACAGGCTACAACTATAATTCGCCCCTGACGTGTCTCTCGCTCCCTGACTTTACGCTCTATCAATCCTTCGCCGACGGCCATCTCGCCACGCACCACATCACAAACTTCATCCCTGAAGAACTGCGCGCGATGCAGAAGGCGGCTGGCAGCGCATAACTGGCCGCTCATAAGAGGACAAGAAAGCAAATATAAAAGGGAGCTTCTGAAGCTCCCTTTTAATGTTCATTCATTAAAGCTCTTAGCTTTATGCAACAGTCTCTGCCGTCAGTTCCTCTACATTGCGTCCCAGACCTTCGGTTACGCGCCTGCCGTAATCCTCGTCGCATTGCGTCAGGTGTCTGATCATGCGTTCCTGAATGTCAGGGTTGCACTCCTTGAGCGCACCCACCAGATTATTAATCAGGTCGTCGCGTTCCCAAGCCTCCATCGTCCTGAAGCGTTCGCCCGCCTGCCTGTAGTCGTTCGTCCGGCTGATCTTCTGGCGCACGACCGGCCCCTGAACGTAGGGCGTATGATCCTTGCCCGCCTTCGGCGCTTCCTGCAAGCCCCCGCGACTGCTCGGCTCATAGTTGATGTGCGGATTCTCTCCCGCCTCAACCCCATCCACGTGATAGGTCATTTGACCGTCGCGCTGGTTTGTGGCGACGTGTTTCTTCGGCTTGTTGATGGGCAGTTGCAGGTAGTTAGCTCCGACGCGATGACGCTGAGTGTCGGAGTATGAGAAGGTGCGGCCTTGCAGCATCTTGTCATCCGAGAAATCGAGTCCGTCCACCAGGACACCTGTTCCAAAGGCAACTTGCTCGACTTCCGCGAAATAGTTTGTCGGGTTGCGATCAAGCACCATGCGACCCACTGGTAGCATCGGGAACTGCTCTTCCGGCCAGAGTTTCGTGTCATCAAGCGGATCGAAATCCAACTCCGTGTGCTCGTCATCCGTCATAATCTGGACGCGCATCTCCCATTCGGGATAATCGCCGCGCTCGATGGCATTGAATAAATCCTGTGTCGCATGGTTGAAGTCGGTGATCTTATCCGCCTCATCCTGCGTCAGCGAGCGCACGCCCTGCTTCGGAATCCAATGATATTTGACGAGTACGCCCTCGCCTTCCATGTTGTACATCTTATAAGTGTTGACGCCTGCGCCTTCCTGCTCGCGGTAATTGGCCGGGATGCCGCGCGGGCTAAAGAGCCACGAAATCATGTGCATGGATTCTGGCGTCAAACTGATGAAGTCGAAGATGCGGTTCGCATCCTGGCGGTTCGTCACCGGGTCAGGCTTGAAGGCGTGAACGACATCGGGAAACTTGACAGGATCGCGGATGAAGAAAACTTTAAGGTTGTTACCGACCAGATCCCAGTTGCCGTCTTCGGTGTAAAACTTGGTCGCAAAGCCTCTCGGGTCGCGTAGATTCTCTGGCGAGTGCCCGCCATGAATGACGGTCGAGAAGCGCACGAACACTGGCGTGCGCTTGCCCTTCTCCTGAAACAGCTTCGCCCGTGTGTACTTCGACGCAGGCTCGTCGCCAATGGTGCCGTATGCCTCAAAATACCCATGCGCGCCTGCGCCGCGTGCGTGGACAACGCGCTCCGGGATACGCTCGCGGTCGAAATGCGTGATCTTCTCTAAGAACTGGTAGTTCTCAAGCACCGTCGGCCCGCGCTCGCCGACTGTCCGCGTGTTCTGGTTGTCGTAAACGGGATGTCCTTGCCTGTTTGTCAGGATGGGCTGTCCGTCGCTCGTCCCTTCAGGCTTACCTTTATCACCTTGATCGCTCATACAACTTTTCTCCTTCATTCAGCAATTCAAGAACAATAATTACTATTGTCCTGTTGTCAAAAAAATTTACCGGCGGCACTCCCGGCAACGACCCAGGAGTTCCAACCGGTAGTCCTTCACCTCAAATCCTGCTTGCGGCTTGATGTGTTTCAGCAATTCGAACCCTTCGCGAGCATCCACATCCCAAATCTTTCCGCATTCCAGACAGCGCGTGTGGTAATGATGATCGGTACGAATGTCATAACGGGCTGAAGCATCACCATAAGTCAGCTTCGAGACAGCCCCGCACTTAACGAGCGCCTCCAGATTCTTGTACACAGTCGCTAAACTAAGGCGCGGCAGTTTCGGCCTGACAGCCATAAAAACTTCTTCAGCAGTCGGGTGATGCTCGACCCCGCTCAGATAATCGTAGACGGCTGCGCGCTGAGGCGTTAACTGCGCCCCCTGTGTGTGGAGTTGCTGCCGCAACTCTTCACGCCGATTTATCTGCTTCTTCACGCTCATCACACACCATTCTCTTAAGCCACAAAACATCACTATATTGAAAGCTCCCGCCGCGAAAGTCAATAGTAATTATTGATGTTCACCATACTGGAAAGCTGATGCCAGGGAACAAGTCATTCTAATCTTCTCTGTGATAGCATTCCTTTTCATCATCGTACTGCTCCATAGTGCTAGCTGTATTTCACGGCGTGCGTGGTGGCAGCAAGCCGAGGGTTCAGGCACTTCTGAGCGACGATAGAGAAAGGAATTCATCGAACATGAACTTTATGAGGCCAACGTTACTCTTATTGATAATCGTCGCAGGTGGCGCGGTTGTGGCCGCTAACGCACAGGATTTAAGCCCCTTCTTCAAAGATACCAAAGGGGCGTTCGTCCTGTATGACCTGAAGAATGATCGTTACACCCGCCACAACGAACAGCGCTGCCGCGAGAGGTTCAGTCCGAAGTCCACTTTCAAGATTCCTAATTCGTTAATCGGCCTGGAAACCGGCGTCATTCGTGATGCAGATTTCGTCATTCCGTGGAATCGTCGGAAGTATCCGCCGCAGGATAACTGGGATCAGTATCCGTTCAAGCACTGGGGGCAAGATCACACGCTCCGCTCCGCGATTAAATACTCCGTTGTGTGGTACTACCGGGAGCTTGCGCTGCGCGTCGGCAGGCAGAGAATGAAAAAGCTTGTGATGGCGCTTGATTACGGAAATGAAGACATCTCCGGCGAGATTGATTACTTCTGGTTGGGCAATTCACTGAAAATATCAGCCGACGAGCAGGTGGAGTTTTTGAAAAAGTTTTACGCAGGACGATTGCCCGTCTCCAAACGCT
>JACCVS010000317.1 GCA_013698055.1 Acidobacteriota bacterium | reverse complement strand
TCCAGTTTTTTGTCTCCAGAGAGCGATAGCTTGACCGGAATCTCTATTTTCGGGTGTGCCATGCCGGTTTGATTGCGCTGTCCCCATTGGGAGAGCCCCATATAACCTTTCTGATTGCCGGGATCGGCGATGATCGCGCCAACAAACTTCGCTTTCGCCTCCTCCTGGTTGCCGAGATTCATCAGCGCATCGCCCCAGTAACGATGAGCAGTCTCTATATTCTCATCAATCGCAATTGCTCGCGCAAACCACTCGCCCGCTTTGTCCATTTGCTCTTTCTTAAGGCGTGGGTCATTCGCCTGATAACCCTTCTTGAAATACATATCGCCTATGAACAACGCGGCAAAGTAGAGCTTGGGGTCGAGTTGCAGCGCACGCTGGTAAGCAACGATGGCTTTATCCAGATTGCCCTTTGTGTGCGCTTCTTCGCCTTCGCGCATGGCTCGGTCGGCTTCCTTGTTACTTGAGAAAGCAATCTCGGCTGGGTCAGAGCCTGCAAGATTTTCGAGTCCGGTGCGCAACAGTTCGCTATCGTTGCCCAACTCTTTGGCGCGAAGAAGATAAGTTCGGGCGCGGTCACGCCCTTTCTTGCGTTCCTGCGGATCTTTGATCGAGCCTGCGACAACCAACGTCGCCCAACCTAAGCGCTCCAGAAGAACAACGTCATCGGGGTTAGCTTTGACCAGTTTCTCCAATATTGGAACCGCGTCGGCGAACTTGTTCTGGTCATAGAGTTGCAGCGCGCGCTGGCGCTCGTCCTGGTTGGCGGCTGCCCCTTGTGCGAAGGAGCGCGGCACGGCGCTGGAGAGCATCAATGCGAGCAGAATGACGACGCAGACTGCGATTGTGGGCTTGCGAGACGGTGTCGGATTTTGTACGAGCATGAGAAGAATCCTTTTCGGCAGATCGTTGATTTGAGTGGATTGCGTCGGGAGATGAAGAGCAGTCTATGACCACTATAAGATTGTGTCAACCAGACTGTGGCTAGGTTTATAGAGCACGTTTCAGGGACTGCCCGGCGGCGCTTCATTCTCGTCCCTGTAAACTATGTCGGCGGCCATTTCGTCGGGTACGCGCGTCCAGCCGTCGGGTGAGTGGCGGAAGTGTTCGCTTGAAGATGTAATGAATGCTGTGCGCTCAGGTTGCCATGAGAGGCGCTCGACGTTAATGAAAGGATGCTTGACGCGGAGGACGTTGAAGGAGTTGGTTTCACCGCGCCCGCGCGTTGATGTGGCCGTCCCGGCAGAGACGACAAGCGCGTTGTGCCCCGCAATCTTGTAGCGAGCGGAGCTGTGCGCCGTATGGCTGACGTGCAGGTGGCCGGCCAGCAGCACGTCAGCGCCGCACTTCGCAATCGCCTCCATCGCCTTTTGAGCGCGATCAACCAGATCGCGTTCATGATGGCCTTCCGGCAAATCGAAGGGATGATGCGTGACAATGATTTTTACAGTTTGATCCGGGAAAGGGCACAGCCGCTCGCGGATGGCAGCAATCTGCGCTTCGTTGACGCGCCCGTCTTTGATCGTCATAGAGCGTGCGGTGTTGATGCCGAGAATGGCTATCTCTTCGTCAGCGTGAAAAGGTTCGAGGTCATCCGTGATGAACTCCTTGTACTTGTCGAGCGGTTGCACGAAACGCGCGAAGACGTTATGCAGTGGCACGTCGTGATTACCGGGCACGATGATCTGCGGCGAGGGCAGCTTGTCTAAAAACGCCCGCGCCTCCTTGAACTGCTGGCTGCGCGCGCGCTGTGTTAAATCCCCGGAGACGACGACGACATCGGGCTTAATCTCCGCGATGGTCGTAATCACAGGCTCAAGCAACGCCTCATCAATTCGCCCGAAATGAAGATCGGAAAGATGAACGATTGTTCTCATGATAACCTCAGTGACAACTGACGAGTGACGAGCAAGATCAAGGTTTTAACTTGTCACTCGGCACTTGTCACTACTTTTAGGTACCAGCACGCGCAGCGCACCGGGTCGCACGCGGTAATGCAGGGGAGTCGTCATGACTGTGACCTCGCCGTCAGTGGCGACGCGCAGGCGCTTGGGACGCCTGGTCTCGATCCAGATTTCTTTGGTGCACATGGCATTAAAATCTTCCTCATCCCGCAAGCCGCCAAAGAGCGCGCGCCATCCCAGACGCAACAAACCCAGACGGCCCGTGCGGTGAGCGACGTAGAGACTCAGTTGCCCGGCGTTAATGCATGAGCGCGCTCCGACGTTGAAGCTCTCCATCTCGTATTCATTGTTGCCGACGAAGATAAAAGGCGTGTGGCGAATAAGCCGCTCGTCGTCTGTGCTCAAGCGCACGCTGAGAAATGGATAACGCTTCAGCGTGGTGAGCGTTGCCCAGACAAACGCAGGCCACTTGCCTCGCCCCAACTGCTGCTGCTGCTTTTCACGGTGCTGGACGATGCTCGGATAAAGTCCCAGGCTGGAATTGTTGAGAAAGATGCGGTCATTGACTTCTCCGACATCAACGCTCGCCTCACGCCCGTCCAGGCAGACTCGCGCCGCCGCTTCCACGTCGAGCGGGATGTTCAAATCCTTGGCGAAATGGTTGAGTGTGCCGAGCGGCAGCACGCCGAGCGTGCGATCCGTATCTACGAGAACTGAGGCGACGGCGTTGATCGTTCCGTCGCCTCCACCCGCGATAATCGGCTGGCAGTTGTCCTGCACAGCGCGGCGTGCGAGGTCAATAATCTCCTCGCCGCTCTTAGCCAGAGAGATACGCGCCTCGACGTTACTGGAAGCAAAGGTAGCCTCAAGAATGTCGCGCGCCTGTTTTTTGTCGTCTGAGCCGGACGAGGCGTTGATGATAACAGCCGGGTGCGAGTGGGCGGGTTTATCTGCCTGCGATTCAGCCTGAAGATTTAGGGTCGCGCTTTCCTGCATATACACCCTGCGATTGCAAACAATTCCAGCTCACGAGCATGTCACAAAGGGCGAGCCTGATTTGAAAGCTCGCCCTTTGTGATATCAATTAATGAGTTACAGCCTAACGTGTTTAGCGGTCAAGATCGAGGACAGAGCTTCCTTCATCACCTTCGCGCGTCGCGCCTTGAGCGCCGTAGCCACGATTTTCGCTTGTGGCATAAGACGCGTCGGATGAGCCGCGTGAAGCAGATGCAAGCGGTGCAGAGGAGCTTGAAGCTGATGCGCTTGCCGCTCGCGCTCCTGTGTTAGCCTGCGCCCCACCACTGCTTTGCGCTGACTGGCTGCCCTGCGATTGCTGATTCTGCTTGCCAGACAAATCAACGCCGAAGAGTTCCTTGACCTTATTGAAGAGCGAAGGCAGCACGACATTATGAGCCGTGCTGGACAACTCTTCCATGAAGCGTTCGCCCAGCGTGGACACTTCCGATTGCAAGCGGTCGTAGGCCGATGTCTCTTTGAAGCGATCATAGAGGCCGGGCTTCTGAGGAGTCTCTTCACGATTCTCGCGTGGCGCGCTGTAGCTCAGAGAATCGCCCGACGATTTCTCGTAACCGCTCCTGTCCTCAACAGACTCAGCGGTGATTGGTTGAGACGCAAAGGAGTGCCCGTGAAAAACTGACTGGCGCTCCGCCGCACTGCTCTCATCTTCATACCTGGAAGGCGTAGCATTCGTGCGGGCGTAAACATCGCTCTCATCTGATGAAGGATAATCTTCGTCGCGGTCGCGGCCAGAGCCTTTGAGCATGCCGGTTATCCCGTAGCCGACCAGAAAGCCGACCGAGAGAGAGCCGAGGCTGAAGGCGACAGGGTTATTGCGGAAATGATGACGCCAGTCGAGTGCGTCCGAGACCGTCTCTTTCATCGTGTAGTATTGGTTAGTCACTGTCTCTTTAATCTCCGTCACGGTTTGCGTAATGGTTTCGCGCGCCTCTTCCATCCGACGCTTAAGCTCTTCCTTGCTAAGCTCATCATTGTCATCTCCATCGGGAGGGCGCACCTGTTCAAGAGTTACTTCTTCAGCCATTCTTTATCCTTTCTGAGTTCGTCAACACTGCGGTTCGGAACCATGTCCTGCTTCGCTAGACGATTCTTTGCCGTAATAATAAAGATGCCGCCGATAATCAGATAGACGACGCCAGTGATAACGAAGCCGAGCGCAACTTTGATAAACGGGTCCATCGTCTCCGGCATCAGAGAGCCGACAAACAGCGCGACTGCCACGTTCAGGATTGCAAAGCCGACCGCCGCGATGATTCCGCCAATCAGAATCTTGACCGCGCCGCTAACGTAACCGCTCACATCTTCTCTGATCTCAACTTTGAGCAAGCTGAGCTTCGTATCCAACAGCGTCGTCACGCCATCGCTCAAACGCCCGAAGAGCGCAGGCAGACCTTCAATGTCCGTCTGCACTTCGGCATTCCTAGCGGGCGCGGCGGCTGTCCTCTTCTCCAAATCGGCCATCGCTCCTCCTTCAAAAACAGTGACGAGTTAAGAGTGACAAGTGACGAGCAAGAGCGTTCTAGCTTGCCACTCTTAACTCGTCACTTGTCACTGTCTTACCTTCTGCTTCCGCGAATCAACATGCCGAGGACGAGTCCTGCTGCAGCCGAAATCAGAATCGCCTGACCGAGATTCTTCTGCGCGTAGTCTTTCGCCTGGGTGGCGACCTCTTTGATATCCGTGTTCTTGAGGTCGGAAATCTTGTCGCCAATCACAGAGACTTTGTCGGTCACGAAGTCTTTGGCCGTCGAAGCCGCATCGGCGATCTTCGCGCCATAGCCTTTATCTTCGACGCGGCTTGTCGCTGCGCCTGCGGTGCTGCCGCCCGTGCTCTGGCCACCGGTTGGCGTCAAGCTCTGGCTGCCGCCTGATGTTCCCGTGTTGGATGCGCGCGTCGTCCCGGCATCTGTCGCGCCCGTACCTGCGCCGCCCGTTGCTTGTCCGCCGGTGCCTTGTCCTGGATTTCTGTTCTCTGACATTTCGTAATCTCCTTGAAAAGTATTTCATCCGCCGTTTCGACCGGATGAGAGTAGCTTATGAGTATCCTAATAAATCGTTCGCTCCCGCCGTAATGAGCAAACAACGTGCCGACGAACATGAGTCTCGTGTGATGCGTTGCCGCTTCTGCCACATCGCCCTTTTATAAAAGAGATATGGCCACACGCTCTCGATTCACGTGCCGTCTACTGCCTGATCTTGTTGCGAAAAGGTACGTGCTACTTTAGCGCAAAGGTCGGGAACAGTACAGCAGTCAGCAGTCAGCTTTCAGCGGTCAGCGAAAACGCTCTGGCGCATTCCACCTCCGGCTGATAGCTGATAGCTGACTGCTGACCGCTTTTTTTGAAACCAAACCTGTCTTGACTTCGTTTACTCAAAGATGGTAAGTAAGTGCTTACTTTCAAGCAACCCTGGTAGAAATGGAACTTAATTTTTGAGCAAAGAGATCACCGCTCCAGTCAACGAATCGCTCCCCGTAGTCGGTGGGCGGATGGTGGGCGAAGAGCGACGGCTCCAAATTCTGCGCATCGCCGTGCGACTGTTTTCGCAGCGCGGCTTTCGCGGCACGACCACTAAAGAGATAGCGCAGGCCGCCGGAGTCTCGGAAGCAATGGTCTTTCGCCACTTCGCTAACAAGGAAGAACTGTACACGGCCATCCTCGATCACAAAGCGTGTGAGGGCGGAATCGAAGACCCCTGCGCGCTGGTGGCCGACGCCGTCGGGCGTAAGGATGACCGCGCCGTTTTTGAAACCCTCGCTTTTTCGGCTTTAGAGCATCACGAGCACGACCGCGAATTCATGCGCCTGCTTCTTCATGCCGCATTGGAAGGGCACGAACTAGCGCAGATGTTCTGGGACAGGAACATCGTCCAGATTTACGAGTTTCTGGGAGGGTACATCAGCGAGCGGCAGCGCGACGGCGCGTTTCGCTTGGTCGAGCCGAAGGTCGTCGTCCGCGCCTTCATCGGCATGATTATCCACCACTCGCTGAACAACAGTCTGTGGGACCCGTCACGTGGCCTGCTCAACATCACGAACGAAGATGCCGCGCGCGAGTTCACAGAGATTTTACTCCGTGGCATTAAAAACAATTCAGCGCCGCACGTTGAGACAGGCAAGCGCACGGCGTCGTTGATCAAGCATCCTGTGAAGAAGAAGCAAACGAAATGATCTCCCGCGAGCAATTCAAAAATTTATCTCTTGCTTTCCTGCTCATTGCCGCGAGCGTTTTCGGCGCGGCGTGCGG
>JACCVS010000278.1 GCA_013698055.1 Acidobacteriota bacterium | reverse complement strand
TCACTCTTTTTCAGGTGTGTGCAGCTTTACATTGGCACGCCATTTCGCGTAAAGATAAAGGCTTCAAGGACGAAATTGCTAACAGAGAATGAGTGAGACTGCAATCATTACCAGTCGGGATAATGCTCTCGTCAAACGCGCTCGCGCCGCCCGCGACGGCAGAATTCATGAACTAATCTTTATTGAAGGCGTGCGGCTGTGCGAGGAAGCGATTAACTCGTCTCTCGCTATTGAAGATGTCATTTGTGACGAGAAGATCGCAAGCGATGAGCGGGGCGCGCGGCTGCTGAATGCTTTTCAGGAGACGGGCAAGTCAATCACTCTCGTCAGCGAAACCGTCTTCACTTCCATCTCCGACACGAAGACGCCACAGGGGATAGTGGCGCTGGCTCTCAGACCTGACACGACGAGCGCAAACTCACTCCCTGAGAAAGCAACTGAAGCGTCCTTGTTCGTCATCATGCATCGCATTAATAACCCGTCAAACGCGGGAGCGATCTTGCGCACAGCGGAGGCAGCGGGCGCGGGCGGAGCTATCCTGACGAAAGAAACGACCGACATCTTTTCGCCAAGGGCGATACGCGGCGCAATGGGATCGAGTTTTCGCCTGCCGCTCTGGACTAACGCTTCCTTTCAGGAAGTCATCGCGTGGTGCAAACAACAGGGCATCAACACGATTTGCGCCGGTTTACGTGCCGCGCGCGCTCACACCGAGATTGACTGGACGCGTGCCTCAGCCCTGATCGTCGGCGCGGAAGCCACGGGATTAGCGACAGAAGAGATAGCCCTCGCCGATGAAACGCTCAGCATCCCAATGAATCCTCCGGTCGAGAGCCTCAACGTCGCGGTCGCCACCGCCATCGTGCTATACGAGGCAGCAAGGCAGAGAGCTAAGTAACAGCGGTTAGTAGTCGGTTGTCAGTTAAAGGCAGAAGTTTGACGATGCCACAGCCTTTTTTATATTGACCACTGACCACCGGCTATTAAACACTGTTCTTATTCGGCACATTTCGGCTAGAATAGCGCGGAGTTAATTAAGACAATTCGCTTCTCTCCCTAATGAGTTATGATTCGGCGTGCGAGACTTCGCGGGCGTCGTCGAAGCAATTTCACAATGTGCGTGCGGCGACACAAATTCGCTATCGCTTGCTATGAAAAAAGACCCGGAAAAGAAACCTGAGCATAAGCGTGAGGAAGCATTACCGGAGCGCCTGTTGCGGCGGATGCTCGAAGGCATGGGATCAGCCGTTGATCGGGGGCTGGGGCGCGGCGCGACTACTTCGCAAAACGGCCTGACCACAACCGGCCTCGTCGAGCGGATGAAGCACTTGATTGACGAGCGCGTGCGCAATGACGGGCAGGGCATACGCATCGCTCCACATTTCATGAAGCTCAAGGTGGAATGGGGCACGCACGCGGAAGCGCCGCCGGAGATTATTCAGGAACTCGAGCATGAGGTTCTCGCCGCCGCCATTGATTACATCAATGATAATCGTTACACCACGCTTGCGCCCGTCCAGATCGCGAGCGAAATTGATATTTTCACTTCAGGCGTCTCCGTTGATCCGACCTTTGGGGAGTTCGAGCAGCAGTTAAAAGAAGAGGATGAGGCGAAGCGGCGCACGGAGGAGATTGGCTCTCTGCGTTTTCCGCATTCCAAGACGCCCGACGTGCAGATGATCGCGCGCCTGTCTTTGTCAAACGGAACGCATGAGACGCCTTTGATATTCACGCCAGGAGGAAGGCGCATGGGAGTGGGACGCGGCACGGACAGCGATCTTCACGTGAACGACCGCAGCGTCTCGAAAATCCACGCCACGCTGATGATGAATCGAGAAGGGACGCTGCTGGTCGCCGACACAGGCTCGACCAACGGAACATTCATCAACGGGCGGCGCATCGGCTACGGCGAGGCTCGCCAGATTCAAGACGGCGATGTCGTCGGCTTCGGTGATATCGAAGTCCGCTTCCGCAAAAAAGATTCCTGATATGTCACTCATACTGCTTTTACAAGCCACTGCCAACACCGCTGCGAATACCGCTGCGAACACCGCCGCGACCACTCCTTCGCTTGAGAAGAGACCGGCGCTTTTGAGCCTCATCTACATGGGCGGCCTCGCCCTGATGATACTCTGGCTACTCATCGCGCTAATTCGTTATCGCCGCCAGCGCTCGGCGCTCTCGGCTGTCGCGCCCGGAGATTTACCGGACGAAGTGCGACAGCGATTGGGTTCGACTTCGACCAACCGGGGCTTGCGCTTCCTGCGCGTGTTCTACATCGTGCTGGCGCTTGCGGTCTTCGGCTTTCACGTTTACTGGGCCCGCTACGCTGCGGGGAGCAACGAGCGGTTTCAGCAACTCAGTTATAAAGACCTGCGTAATCGTCGCCTGAGCGAGTCCACCTTGCGCGGCTGGATTCTGGATCGCACGGGAAAGCTGGATAATGCGCTTGCCCTTTATCGCCGCGATGCTAAAGGCAGCATCGTTCGCGATTACCAGATGGATTCGCAATTCGCGCACCTCCTCGGCTCGGATCGCGGCGACGCGGGTCTGGAACGCTCGCTCTTCGGCATTCAAAGCAGCGAAGTTCCGGAAGCCTTGCAGGTCGTGATGGGCGAGAACATCCAGCAGCGAGCTACAAAAGACGTTCAACTCACCATTCATCACCAGTTGCAGCAGACAGCCGTGGATCAGCTCAAGGGCAAGCACGGCGCTGTCGTCGCTCTCAATCCGCAGACGGGCGAAGTGCTGGCGATGTATAGCAATCCTTCCTACACCCTGAAAGAAGTTCAGGACGAGGCGCGCTGGATTCAACTTGACGCAGACCAGCGCGACAAACCGCTTGTCAATCGCGCGCTCGGCTCTTACTACATTCCCGGCTCGACTTTCAAAACATTCATGATGATCGCCGCGCACCGCGCCGGAATTCAGGACACTCAGTTTCTTTGCAGCGGCGGCGGCTTCTACGCACTGCCGGGAGCAAAGCCCATCTTCGACGACGGCGGGGCGGGCGAAGTTCACGGGATGATTGAGATTGGTAGAGCGTATGAAGTCTCCTGCAACCAGTATTTCGCGCAGATGGCCATTAAGCTGGGGCCGGAGAGAATCAAGGAGACATCCAAGCTGCTTGGCGTCGGAGCTTACGACACGCCCGAGGAAACGACGCGCGGGCGCAAAGTACCGGAAATCTGGAACGCCAGTTCCGATGCCGTCAAGAAAGCTCTTGCGCCGCGCGAGTCAACCCTTGTGGCAGGCTCGCTCGGTCGGAAGTTCAATAAGTTCGACCTCGCGCTCGAAGGTTACGGGCAGGGCTACGCTGGACAGATGACGCCGTTTCAGATGGCGCTTTTCGCCGCGAGCATCGGCAACATGGACGGCAAGCTGATGAAGGCGAAACTTGAGATGAATCGCCCGGACGAAGTATTCA
>JACCVS010000263.1 GCA_013698055.1 Acidobacteriota bacterium | reverse complement strand
AATTAACGGGGGCATCTCCGCACGCCTACCTAGCGACACTGCGTATGGCGCGCGCGCAGGCGCTGCTGGCCGAAACAGACCTTTCCGTTTCGGAAGTAAGCGAGCGCGTGGGCTACAGCAGTTCCAGCCATTTCACCAAAGCCTTTCGGCAGGCGACTGGTCTCGCGCCCCGCGCGTATCGCGCCGCGCTCGTCTCGCGCTGAACGCCTGTTCGATTGCGTCATGGTTTTCTGCCATCCCTCAGACTTCTATCGCTACACGTATCGTTGTTGTCGCCCTCTCCACTTGCCGCTTTTAACTTTCTCCTTCTTCCATGAGAATGTTGAGGCGTGTTACTCTTTCACGCCCGATTCACTCATCAGCCGATAGGTTAAGGGTTTTGAAAAGCTGTGGAAGCAAGAGATTGCATTTGACTCCCACGCCCTGAAAGGTTTTTTTGTGGAACTGCCTTCAAATGCTGCTTCAGCGATTGCGTTGCGTCCGGTTCTGCCGGAAGACAAGGAGTTTTTGCATGAAGTCTATGCCAGCACGCGCGCCGACGAATTGAGTCAGGTTGCGTGGAGCGAAACGCAGCTCAAAGCGTTTCTCAAGATGCAGCTTAACGCGCGGGATCAATCTTACCGGATGCATTATCATGAGATTGATGATCGAATCATCCTTTTCCGGGATCACCCAATCGGCAGGCTTATCATGGTCAGGACGAACGAGGAGATCAGGCTGGCAGACATTGCGCTCTTACCCGAACATCGCGGCAGTGGAATGGGAACGTCTCTCATCAAAGACCTGATGAACGAAGCGAGCAACACGAAGAGACCCATCCGGCTTCAGGTTGAGAAGACAAACATGCACGCCAAACGTCTCTACCATCGGTTGGGCTTTACAACTATGAGTGAGAACATGACGCATGTTCAGATGGAGTATCAGCCCGGCGCGTAAGACAGCCATGCACGTAACTGAACGGGTCACGCAGGCGGTACTGACTGGAGGCTATCAAGGTGTCAGAGAAGTTAACGAGAGAGGTGTTCGCCGGAAATGTGAACACGAAGTTTAGAATTCCTATGGAGTCTTCCAGCGAGGCCGTGCTTGAGCTAATCGAAGTTGTGGACACTAAGGCGACGCCCAGGCAGCAACAGTTCTCGCTCTTTTTTCGCGGCCCGCTTGAATATCTTCTCCCGCAGGGCACCTACCACATGGAGCACGAGAAGATGGAAGCGCTGGATTTGTTCATCGTCCCTGTCGGACGTGAGCAGGACGGCTTCCGCTACGAAGCGGTCTTCAATTATGTGATTGAAGGAAGCTGAGAGAGCGCCCCAATGCTGAAAGACGATAGTGCCAATCAATCTATGGCAGTCGCGTTGCGCGAGGTCACTGTGGGGGATGAAGCGTTTCTCTTAAAACTCTATGCCAGCGTCCGCGCAGACGAGTTGGCTCAGGTGCCCTGGAGCGAGGCACAGCGAGAAGAATTTATTAAAACGCAATTCGACGCGCAGCAGCTTCACTACCGGACGCACAACCCTGAAGCCATTCACGATATTATTCTTCTCAACGAGCGCACCATCGGTCGGCTCTATGTTGCGCGTCGTGAGCAGGAGATACGCATTCTGGACATCACTATTCTGCCTGAATACCGCAACCAGGGCACAGGCACGTCGCTTATTAGAAAGTTGATTGATGAAGCAGAGCGAGTGGAGAAACGTCTCAACATCTACATCGAGTTCTACAACCCGTCGCAACGCCTCTTCGAGCGCCTGGGGTTCTTAAAGGTTGACAGGCCGGACGACGACGGTGTCAACCACCTGATGGAGTGGCGCGCTTCCGGCTCGTGAAGAAAACTAATTTCCGCTCGCGCGTCTCTTCAGAACGCTCAGATGCCCGCAGCCTGAGATTCATTCAGCTTCTTTTTCTTTGCTGCCGCCCTGCGTTCCTTTAACTTCTGCTGCGCCGTCAGGTCCTTCGTCTGCACGTAATTGATCTCGACGTTTTGGCCGCCAGCGAAGAGACTAATCTCGAAGTCTTTACCCTTGAGAGTCTTTAACTGGGTGTCCACGCCGACGTAGGCTTCCCATGAATCGCCACCTGGCAGGCTCCGCTCCTCAGAGAATTTCGTCACGAACTCATCAACGTGCTCCCACACAGGAGCGTCATAGCCGATATAAAGAGTAGAGACGCGCCCGTCCAGAAGCGTGAAAATGATTTGACTGATTCTATCGAATTTCGACTTCGACGAATACTTGCCGGGATTGATTATCAGGCTTGACTCCCCAAACTTGCTGGCCGGTCTGGATAAGCTGGAACGAACTTCCTTGTCATCCTTGCTGCCGGGGAATAAGGCCAGAACTTGCTCTGTAGTCATGCCCAGCTTGAGGCCGCTGATAATAACGGGAGCCTGGGACATGGTCAGCCTGCCAGCGGCACGACGCGCCCGAGCGATCCGCTCCTCTGTCCGCTTTGAATCAATGGATGGGTCGGCGGGCAA
>JACCVS010000257.1 GCA_013698055.1 Acidobacteriota bacterium | reverse complement strand
TTCGGCGCGTTTGAGCCGACGGCGTAGCAGGTGGCGTTGCCTTGCTCATCCCTGTAGAAGCCGAGTTCGAGCGTCTCCGTCTCGCTCCATTCCGGGTGAAAGATGGTGCCGATGAGGTTGAAGACGGCGGGCGGGCAGACCGTGACGCGATAGCCTGCGGGCAGAACGGAGCGGGCGCGCCAGTCATCATTAACAACGCTGAGGAATGTGCGCAACGACAAATAGTTGTGATCGTAGCGCGTGCCGTTCACCATCCCGGCGCGTCCCATGTAGGGCGCAAACGGATCGGCGGAAGCATCGTGGCCGTAAACTGTCCCGTAGAACTGACGGTTTTCGGGAAGATAACGCGGCTTTCGCGTCGTCTCCACGCCGATGATGCGCCCCTGATGCAAGGCGTGTCCTTTGATGATCTGGTCGTGGTAGCTCGGCAATTGTTCGCGCGGCTTAGTGAAATCTCGCGGAGCGAAAGGGTAGAGCCGCGCGAGGTAAGTATCGTCGAGCGGTAGGGCAATCGCCGACGGAATGACGTGCCATTCGATGTTGAAGTGGCCGAGACGGACATTCATTTCTGGCTGCAACTCAGGCTTCGTGGCTTCGGTCGCAATTAGTTGCACATCCTGTCCGAGTCCAAAGAAATCACGCAACCTCTTCGAGCTTTCCTCTATCAAATCAGACATCATGATTTAGCAATTACCTCTGGAAGTGACATATTTGACACTGTAGTACATTTTAATCAGAAATCACTCGTGATGTCGTAAGGCCAAGCGATTAATAGAATGAACCCGGATTACTATCGACCCGTAAATGTTTGAAGCCGCACAAAAAATCGTAACCGGGCAGAGCAGCTAAACGTCTTCAAATAAAGGTGTCTCAATAAAAAGGTATTCGAACTGAGTAAGAAGCAGGAATAAGTATCACTTATGTCTTTTTCATTTTTCTCCCGTCAGCCTCACTTGCCCGTTCTAATCGGCTGCGTGCTCATCATCTCGCTGCTTGGTGCAGCCTGTGGTGGGCGTTCTGAGCCGAGGGTGAACGCTGCCGGGGACGATGCCAACGGGAATACGAGGAGAGGTGCAGGCGGTGATGGAGTAGCAGAAGCGCCTCCCGTGACGGTGACGACTGCCACGGCGGTTGCGCGCGAAGTGCCTTCTTATATTCAATCTTCGGGAAGCCTCATTGCGGATGAAACCTCCGATGTTGCATCGCAAATCTCCGGGCAGGTCGTGGCGACTCCGGTCGGCGTCGGCGCGTTCGTGCGGCAGGGCACTGTGATTGCCCGCTTGAACGACAAAGACGCGCGTCTCAGGCTCAGGCAGGCACAATCCGGTGTGCAGCAGGCCATCGCCGGAGTCCGCCAGGCGGAAGCGCGTCTGGGACTGCGCCCTAATGGTAAGTTTGACGCGAGCACCATCCCGGAAGTGCGCGTTGTGAGTGCTAACTACGATCAGGCTGTCGCGGAACTTCGTTTGGCCGAAGCCAATGAGCGGCGTTACCGGGAGCTGGTTGAAACGGGCGATGTGTCGCTGGTCGTCTACGATCAATACCGCACGCAGAGGGACACGGCGAGGGCGCGTGCTGCGAGCGCTCGTCAGCAACTCGATGTCGCCATCAACACCGCACGCCAGAGCAACCAAGCCATTCAGAGCGCCGAAGCTGCCGTGGAGTCAGCGCGCTCGCAAGTCGCCATCGCGCAGAAGGCCGTGGCCGATGCCGTGATTCGCGCGCCTTATGCGGGCTACATCAGCAATCGTCCCATCGCCGTCGGCGAGTACGTGACGCCTGCGGGCATCGTGGCGACGGTGCTTCGCACCAATCCCATCAAGTTGCAGTTGCAGGTGCCGGAGGCCGAAATTCCATTCATCAATAACGGCATGGGTATATCTCTCGAAGTCGAAGCGTATCGTGATAAAAAGTTTGCCGGGCAGGTGACGGCGGTCAATCCTGCCATTGATCCGGTCTCGCGCGCGGCGACGGTTGAGGCAGCACTGGAGAACGGCGACAATGCGCTCCGCTCTGGCATGTTCGCCACCGCACGCATTGTGCGTCAGGGCGGAAATAAAGCAGTGTTCGTTTCGCGCTCGGCAGTCTTAGGAGATCAGAACACGCAATCATATCGCGTCTTTGTGATTAAAGACGGGATAGCGAAACTGCGCGTGGTGCAGATCGGGCAGGACGAGGGAGAGATGATCCAAATCCTTTCGGGCGTCGAGGCAGATGAAGTCGTGGCGACCAGCAACCTCGAACAGCTTTATGAAGGAGCAAGGGTGAAGCAATGAGCAGTTTTCAGTTTTCAGTTTCCAGAAAAAGTCTTCTTCTAATGAAGCGACGCTTAACTGCCAAACAGCTACTGAAAACTAGAAACTGAAAACTTCCAAGCGGAGCTTGTTATATGCAAAAGCTGGCTGAAATTTGTGTGCGACGTCCGGTTTTGGCGACTGTCATCATTCTTATCCTGACGGTCGTCGGCGGGTTCTCTTTCTTTACGCTCGGCGTTGACCGCTTTCCGAAAATTGACATCCCTACGGTGTCGGTGCAGACGACGAATACGGGCGCAGCGCCGCAGGAGATTGAGACCGAGATCACAGACATCCTCGAAGGCGCGGTCAACACCGTTCCCGGCATAGACGAGATGCGCTCAAGCTCGTCGCAGGGGCGCTCGAACATCACGATCAATTTCAATCTCGAAAAAGACCCTGACCTCGCTACACAGGAAGTGCGAGACAAAATCAGCACCGTCATCAATCGTCTGCCGGAGACCGCCGACCCGCCGGTTGTCAGGAAATCCGACCCCGATTCTCAGCCCGTTCTCGTTTACGCCATCAGCGCGCCGCGCTCTTCAATTGAATTGACCACGCTCGTCCAGAATCAGATTCAGGAGCGAATCGAATCCGCCGACGGCGTAGGCGAAGTGGTGGTCTTCGGCGGACGCCAGCGCGAAATTAAAATCTACATTGACCCCGACCGCTTGCGCGCCTTCAACATGTCCGTGACGGAAGTCTCGAACGCCCTGCGCGCGCAGAACCTTGAGCTGCCCGGTGGCCGTCTGGACGAAGGCGCGCGCACCGTGACGTTGCGAACGCTCTCGCGCGTCACGCGCGTCGAAGATTTCAACGACATCGTCATCACGACGAAGAACAATTATCCGGTCAAGGTCAAAGACGTGGGGCGCGTCGAAGACAGCGGCGTTGACCCGCAATCGGCGGCATCGCTCGACGGTGTGCCCTCAGTTTCGCTCGGCATCCGCAAGCAATCTGGCGCAAACACCATCGCCGTTATCGCGGAGGTCAAGCGGCGGATGGCGGAGACTCTGCCGCTGCTGCCCAAAGATATTAAAGTCGTAGTCACGCGCGACCAATCGGAATTTATCGAAACCAGTCTCCACGCTATCGAAGAGCACTTGATCGTCGGCGGATTGCTCGCCGCCCTGATCGTCTTTCTCTTTCTGTGGAACTTCCGCTCGACCATTATCGCCGCGCTCGCCATCCCGACCTCGATCATCTCCGCGTTCGCGCTGATTTCCGCGCT
>JACCVS010000248.1 GCA_013698055.1 Acidobacteriota bacterium | reverse complement strand
CGCGCCGCGCAGCTTTCCCCGGCACGCCCGCCGCAGCCCGGCTCGATTCGCGGCACTCTGCGCCGGATGCGTGACGCGGGCATGACATTAGACACCGCCATCGAATGGCTCAACCGCGTCGAAGTCATCCCGGTCTTCACCGCGCATCCGACGGAGGTCGCGCGCCGTACTGTGCTCTTTAAGCGGCGACGCATCGCCGAGAGTTTAGAGCGGCTGGAACAGTTGCCTTTAACCGACGCGGAAGCGATTAAGCTGGAAGCCGCTATCACTGCCGAGATTACGGCGCTGTGGCAGACAGACGAAGTGCGGCGGCGTCCGCCCGTTGTGCGCGACGAGATCAAGATGGGGCTTGACTATTACTCCGATTGCTTGATCGCCACACTGCCGCGACTCTATGAAGAGTTCGCGGATGCCTTCCGTCAGGTTTATGACTGCGAGATTGACGCCGGCGATTTGCCGACGTGTCTAAGATTTGGCTCCTGGATCGGCGGCGACCGCGACGGCAATCCCTTCGTCACGCCTGATTGCACGCGCGACGCTTTGCGAATGGCGCGGGTCGTGATTCTGGATCATTACATCGCGCGAGCTTTGGAATTGATGGATCGCCTCAGCCCGTCGGCGCGACAGTCAGCGGCCATGCCTGCGCTTCTCGATGCAGTAGAGCGATACTCGGAACGTATGCCTGCCGTCGCCCCTGAGAATAAGACGCGCGCGGTTGGCGAGATTTACCGGCGCTATCTGGATTACGTCCTGGTGCGCCTGCGCCGCACGCGAAACGAGCCGACACATGCGGATGCTTACACGAAGGCCGAAGAGTTTGCCGCCGATTTGCGGTTGATGAGCGAGAGCTTGGACGCTTCGGGCGGGCAGCGCATCGCGCGGCAGCTTCTGGGCCCCTTGCTCAGACAGGTCAAGACTTTCGGCTTTCACCTGCACTCTCTGGACATCAGGCAACATGCGCGTCTGCATACGCAGGCCATCGCGGAATTGTCGCGCGGTGCTAGAGAGGAAGAGAACGGATTTGCGGCTTTGCTTGATTCTCCTTCGGATGAGACGCGCGGGCTGCTTGAAACCTTACGCATGGTGGCGAAGTTGAAGCGCGAGTTTCCGCCCCAGGCGATTCGCAGCTATGTGATTAGCGGCGCAAGCCGTGTGGAAGATATTTTGTCTGTGGTCTGGCTCGCCCGTCTATGCGGTGTCGGGTTGGAGGCTTCGACGGACGGCCACGATCCGGGCTTGATGCCCGTCCCGCTCTTTGAATCAATCGAGGATTTACGCAACTGCCCGCAGGTGTGCCGCGCTCTCTGGACAGCAACGGAATATCAGCCGCTGCTCGATTCGTGGGGACGCCGACAGGAAGTGATGCTCGGTTATTCCGACTCGAATAAAGACGGCGGGATGCTGACGAGCGCCTGGGAGATTTACAAGGCGCACCGTGCGCTGCACCAGGTGGCTGATGAGTGCCAGGTGAAGCTGAGGCTTTTTCACGGGCGCGGCGGAACTGTGGGACGAGGCGGCGGGCCGACGCATCGCGCGATTGTGGCGCAGCCCGCCGGCGCATTCTCAGGCTCGCTCAAGATCACGGAGCAGGGCGAGGTACTCAACTGGAAATACTCCGACCCCGTTCTCGCCGAGCGTAATCTCGAACTGATGGTGGCCGCCTCGCTCGAAGCTCTGGCCCGGCCTGGCGTCAAGCCCCGCGACGAAACAGCGTGGGCAACGGCCATGGAAGAGATGTCTGAGATTGCTTTCGCTTTCTACCGCGAGCGGATTGCCGAAAACCCGGACATCCTGACTTACTTTGAAGAAGGCACGCCCGTTGAAGAGTTAGAGCACGCGCGCATCGGCTCGCGCCCGGCGCGGCGCAGTGCTGCCCGCGGACTCACAGACCTTCGCGCCATCCCGTGGGTTTTCGGCTGGATGCAGAGCCGACACGTCCTGCCCGGTTGGTTCGGCGTCGGCTTCGCGCTCGAACGCTTCGCCCGGGGCGACGATGAAAAAGAGCGGCTGCTCCAAACGATGTTCGAGGAGTTCGCCTTCTTTTCCGATCTCATCGAGAACGTGGAAATCGGGATGGCCAAGGCCGATCTGACCATCGCGCGACACTACGCGGCCCTCGTCAGCGACGACCGCGTGCGCGAGCGCGTCTATGAAATGATCTGTGAGGAATTCGAGCGCACCCGCCGGATGATTCTGCGTCTGACCGGACATCAAGAACTGCTCAGCGCCAACCCGGTGCTGGCACGTTCTATCCGTCTGCGTAACCCTTACGTTGACCCGCTGAGCCTGATTCAGGTCGCGCTCCTGCGCCGCAAGCAGGGCAGGGAAGAAAGCGAAGCATTGAATTATGCTTTGGCCGCAACCATCAACGGCATCGCCGCAGGCCTGCGTAATACAGGATAGAGGGACTTCCTCAATCAAACTCTTCGTTAGGCAGCAAATTGAGTCCTGTTATATATCTGCAGGGCAAATCAAGCTCACCAACGTCAAATATAATTTCCCAACAAAATAAAAAACGTACGGGCGACTTTTTTCTTGACTTTCAAAGAAGGGGGTGCTAAAAAAGCTGCACATGCTAAAAAACTAGCACCAAGTTTTTCAAGATTGATATAATTTCCCTAAAGGAAGCGAGAATGGATGAGCAGGAAGCAGCCTATGAAGCCCCTCTCACGACGTGAGCGGCAGATAATGGACATCATTTATAGCCGTGGGAAAGCAACGGCAACCGAAGTGATGGAAAATTTGGCCGACCCGCCAGGCTACTCAGCCGTGCGTGCTCTTTTGCGCGTGCTCGAAGAAAAAGGCCATTTGCGGCATAAGCAAGATGGGCAGCGTTATGTTTTCTCTCCTACGGTTGGGCGTGAACGGGCAAAGCTCTCGGCTCTACAACGCGTGCTGCAAACCTTCTTCGATGATTCGACAGAAGAAGCCGTCGCGGCTTTGCTGGATATCTCGCAGGAGCGTTTGACCGATCAGGAATT
>JACCVS010000185.1 GCA_013698055.1 Acidobacteriota bacterium | reverse complement strand
TTTTTTCTTGACGCTAACCGCGTCGGGTGTTAGGTTTCAAAGTGTGGCTTCTGGGTGAAAGCTGCCGGAAGCTACAGCCACATGCCCCGCGCCATTTAGATCGAAAGAGCAAGTCCCGCTGATGATGGCGCTCACCTCAAACGAAGGAGTCCGTGTTTTGGTAACGGGACGCACACTGTTGCTCGCAGATGATTCCGCCACAATCCGAAAGGTGGTCGAGCTGACATTCTCGGATGAAGGCTTCGAAGTCATCACGGTGAGCGACGGCCAGCAGGCACTTGATAAGCTGGAAGAGATTGTCCCGGACATCGTGCTCGCTGATGTCTTCATGCCCGAAGTAAATGGTTATCAGGTCTGCGAGCACATTAAACAAACCGAACGTTTCCGCCACATCCCGGTTATGCTTCTCGTCGGCTCATTCGAGCCGTTTGACGAAGCGGAGGCGCGCAGAGTCGGCGCGGATGATTATTTGACGAAACCTTTTCAATCAATACGCGCGCTCGTCGGCAAGGTGCGCGGTCTTTTGGGTGGAGAAGACAACAGCAGCAGCAGCGGCTCGCAGGAAGCCACTACCCGCAAGCTCGCTCCGTTGCCGGAAAGGGACGAAGAGAACCGCCCGGACGAAGAATCTATTAAACGCTCGACAGCCGACACGGCTCCGCTCCCACAGCATGAGCGGGAAGAGGCGCAACGCACTGGCGATAGCTCACGCGAGAATGCTTTTGCTGATTTAAGTATGGACGATCAAATGATTGAGGCAACGCCCGCCAACGATTACAGCAGCAGTAACAGCGATAGCCTACCGGCGCAAGACACACATGAGGAAACGCGCCCGACCGCTGCGTATTCCGCAGCCGATCTGAAGGAAGCCGGAATCAGTCAGGCTATTGAAAGCGCGGACGCGTCCGAACAGGAAGGCTCTGTTTCAAGAACATCCGCCCCGGCGCAAATTGGCGAGTCTTCGCCTGCGGCAGCCGGAGGCCATTCGCATTCACCTGGCCGCGTGAGCAATGTTGCGTCTTCAGAGGACGCGCTGCTTGATCTGGGCGACATCGAGCCACGCTCGGCAGCGATGACAGAGGCGGACGACTTCTTTCTGGACTTGCTTGACGAATCTCCCGCACAGACCCGCGCCAGTGCGCCGTCTTTCGCCGCAACTCCTGAACCCTCTATTGAGGCTACCGCTGCACCTTCCAATACCGAAGAACTGGACGCCGACGCGCGCACGGATTACGAAGAAGAAACTGCTGAAGTCACGTCGCCGTCGCAAGCGCAGGAATTTGTCGAAGAGCCGCAGGTTGTAAGCGAAGAGTCGCGCACGGAATTCGCAATAGTTGAAGATGAGGCGTCACCCGTTGCGGAGTATCAATCCGCCGATGTCGCGTCCGTTTCAGCGCGTGAAGGATTTTCCGCCGATACGCAGTTAGCACCGACAGAACGCTTGCCAGATGATTTTCAACCCGAGGAAGCACCCGCAGAGATGGCCGATGCTGAAAGTGGCGCGACCGCGACCGCTTCTCCTGTCACAGGACAAATCACGCTGGGACAATTGTCTCCCGAAGTTATTGATGCCATCGCTCGTCGCGCCGTCGAACAACTCTCCGCGCGCGTAGTCGAACAGATCGCATGGGAAGTCGTACCCGACCTGGCTGAGCTTCTCATCAAGCGCCGCCTCGAACAGGAAAAGCAGTAAACAGTTTTAAGTTTTAAGTTTTCAGGCAAAACTAAACTAAGTGGCCGCCAGTCTTCTGCGATATGAAAACTGGCGGCCATTGCTTTACAATAACGGATTACCAAAAACTGAAAACCGAAAACCGAAAACTGTTCTCATGGACATCCCGAAAACTTACGATCCGAAACAGGCTGAACAGCACATTTACGCACGCTGGGAAGAGCAGGGCTGCTTTGCTCCCGAAATCAATCGGAATGCGGACGCTCCCGTCTATTCAATCGTTATTCCGCCGCCGAACGTCACCGGCTCCCTCCACATGGGACACGCGCTTCAGCACACTGTGATGGACATCCTCACGCGCCATAAAAGAATGTGCGGCTATCGCACGCTCTGGCTGCCGGGTATGGATCACGCAGGAATCTCTACGCAACTGATGGTCAGCCGGGAACTCAAGAAGGAGGGGTTGACGCGCCACGACCTCGGGCGGGAAAAGTTCGTCGAGCGTGTCTGGCAGTGGAAGCACGAATCGGGTGGGCAGATTCTAAAGCAGATGCGACGGATGGGCGCGAGCGTTGACTGGTCGCGCGAACGCTTCACGATGGACGAGGGGTTGTCGCGCGCCGTGCGCGAAATCTTCGTGCGCCTTTACGAACAGGGCTTGATTTACAGAGGGAAGCGCATCGTCAACTGGTGCCCGACCGATCAGACGGTGCTATCAGATTTAGAAGTAGATAAAACGCCGCAGGCGGGCAAGCTCTATTATCTGAAGTACCCGGTCAAGACCGCGAACGGCGATGAGAGATATGTGACCGTCGCGACGACCCGACCCGAAACGATGCTGGGCGATACGGCTGTGGCAGTTAACCCTCTTGATGAGCGTTACAGCGCGCTTGTCGGCGCAACTATTAGTTTGCCGCTTACGACGCGCGAGATTCCGGTCATCGCGGACGATTATGTGGACGCGGAGTTCGGCACGGGCGCTGTCAAGATCACGCCTGCGCACGACCAGAACGACTGGGAGATGGGCGTGCGTCACCAGTTACCGCAGGTCTTCGTCATTGACCAGCACGCGCGGATGACGGAGGACGCAGGCTCTGATTTCTTCGGGCTTGACCGCTATAAGGCGCGCGAGTTGGTGGTGGAAAAGTTTGAAGAACTCGGATTGCTTGAGAAAGTGGTTGACTACGAGTTCTCCATCTCAAAGTGCGAGCGTTGCAAGACGGTGATCGAGCCTCTTATCTCGATGCAATGGTTCTGCCGCATGGACGAGTTGCGTGACCGCGCTCTCAAATTGATGGAGGATGAAGGAAAGCCTCGTTTCACGCCCGAAGTTCCTTATAAGAAGGTTTATACGGACTGGCTCGAAAACCTGAGAGACTGGACGATCTCGCGCCAGCTCTGGTGGGGACATCAAATCCCCGCGTGGTACACGGAAGACGGGCAAGTCTTTGTCGCACGTTCCCTTGAAGAGGCACGAGTGGCAGCAGGCACAGATGAATTGAAGCAGGATGAAGACGTTCTCGACACTTGGTTCTCATCATGGCTCTGGCCTTTCTCGACTTTGGGATGGCCGGACGAGACAGCAGACCTCAAGACGTTTTACCCGACCTCTGTGCTTGTTACGGCGCGCGACATCATCTTTCTCTGGGTGTCGCGGATGGTGATGAGCGGGATGAAGTTTATCAATGATTCGCCTTTCCAGGATGTCTTCATCACGGGCACGGTGCTCGACAAGCACGGGCAGCGAATGTCGAAGACGAAACTCAACGGCATTGACCCGATGGATGTGTTTGAGAAGTACGGTGTGGACGCGACGCGCCTCGTACTGGCTTCCATCGGGAGCAGCGACACGCGCTGGAACGATAATCAGGTGGAGTCTTACCGCAACTTCGCCAACAAAATCTGGAACGCAGCCCGCTTCTGCCTGATGAACTCGGAAGGCGCGATGGTCGGAAGCGGATTTGAAGCTGATCCTGCGACGTGGTCATTGCATGATCGGTGGATTTTATCGCGTCTCAACAAAACGATTCGTAGCGTTGAGCAGTTACTCGCTGAATATGATTTTCACGCGGCAGTGCAGACGCTCTATCATTTCTTCTGGGATGATTTCTGCGACTGGTACATTGAACTCACGAAATACGATGTTCTGACCGGAATTACAAGCGAGCAGGTGCATGGGCACACACCAGAATTCCTGAGTTCAGCGCGCAGCCGTTTAATTACAGTCTTAGAGAAATCTTTGCGCTTACTTCATCCATTTATGCCGTTCATCACGGAAGAACTATGGCAGCGCCTACCCGGCATAGGCGTGAATTCGCTTCATCCTGCTTATCATGGCGCGGAGCCTACAATAATGCTCTCATCCTATCCGAAAGCAGATGAAAGGCTTATTAATGAACAAGCAGAAGCTGAGATGCAAGCTGTTATTGAACTCGTCTCTCGTGTTCGCAACATTCGCTCTGAGATAGGCATTAAACCGAGCCAAGTGATTCCAATCATCATAAGAACATCGGACGAAAGACTTCACGACATATTTGATCGCAATAGCGCACAAATCGGGCGACTAACACGCACGTTACCTAAGCGCGCAAGTAATGTTCACTCACCCATCGAAATCCCGCGCGCCTCTGCTCGTGCGGCGCTTGCTGGGGGCGCGGAGGTGGCCGTGCCCCTTGAAGGCTTGATTGATTTCGCGCAGGAGCG
>JACCVS010000182.1 GCA_013698055.1 Acidobacteriota bacterium | reverse complement strand
AAGGTGCAATAGTACAGCAACCGCGTGGAAAAGCGCATACTGGGTTACGAATCTTCCCCTACAATTCATTAAGAAGCTTTGTTAGATCATCGGGGAGCGGCGCGGTGAAGCGCAGGGCTTCATCTGTGCGTGGATGACGAAAGCCGAGTTGTTCGGCATGTAGGAACTGGCGACCGACGGCGTTGATTCGCGCGCGCAACTGAGTGTCCTGTATTGTCTTATCTCGTCCATCGCCATACACCGCATCGCCGACAACCGGATGCTTCAACCATTGTAGATGCACCCTGATCTGGTGCGTTCGCCCCGTTTTAATCTCCACATCGAGCAATGTGAATCGCTCGAAGCTGCGCCGCACGCGATAGAGCGAAAGCGAAGGGCGGCCTCCGCGCACAATCGCCATGCGCGTACGGTTGCGCGGGTCGCGCGCGATGGGTTGATCAATGCTCCCGCTCTCCGGCTCGATGCGACCATGAACGAGCGCGACGTAGGACTTGAAGACTTCTCGCTCACGAAACTGGTCTGCCAGTTTTTCATGCGCGGTTTCGGTCTTCGCGACGACGATGAGGCCGGACGTGTCGCGGTCTAAGCGATGGACGATGCCGGGGCGTGCTGCGCCCGCGTGTGTCGAGAGTTGCTGGAAATGAAATGCGAGCGCATTGGCGAGCGTTCCGGAAGAAATACCCGCCGCCGGATGCACGACCAGCCCGGCTGACTTGTTAACGACTACGAGGTCGTCGTCTTCGTAAACAACTTCGAGGGGAATATTTTCAGGCGTGAATTCAGTGGAAGCTGCGGGCGTCAGCTCAACTTCGATCTCGTCCCCGGCGCGCAGCTTGTATGAAGACTTGATTGTCAGACCACCCACGAGCACATCGCCATCCTCGATCAATCGTTGAATGCGGGCCCGGCTCCAATCATTGATGTGAGCAGCGAGGTAAGCATCAAGACGCTGACCCGCATCCTCTCCGGCGACAAGGAACGTGAGAATCGAGGCTTCCTGTTCCGCCACCTCCGCGCTCATCAATGGAGTTTCATGACTCATGCGCGCGCCGCGTCCGGCGTCGGCGAAACTTTTTCGGGCTTCTCAACTACAGCACGCCGCCAGCGTCGGATGAGAAAGACGAGGCCAACGATGCCGACAATTATGCTCAGCATCTGTGAAGTTGAAAGACCTGTCAGCGTCGTCAGCCCCAGAATGTCGCCGCGCGGGTCGTCGCGGAAAATCTCGATGGTGAAGCGCATCACGGCGTAGAGCACAGCGTAAAAGAGGATGACCTGACCGCTGAAACGCTTGCGTTTGTGCAGCCAGAGCAGGAAGAAGAAGACCAGCAGCGCGCCGAAAGATTCGTAAAGCTGCGTCGGGTGAAGATGAACGCCGAGCGGAACGCCCGTCACTTGATTCCCTGCCTCCGTGAACTCCACGCCCCACGGCATCGTGGTCTCCTTGCCCCAACAGCATCCGGCGGCAAAGCAGCCCTGACGCCCGATAGCGTTACCCAGCGCGAGTCCCGGCGCGAAAGCATCCGCGGTCGTCCACCACGGCAATTTGTAGCGACGAATCAGGAAATATGCGGCGACGACAGCCGTGATGAAGCCTCCGTAAAAGACTCCGCCCGAGCGCAGGAAATCGAGCGAGATGAGCCGCATCGGATCATCGCGATATTCCGGCTCCGTGAAGAGCATCAGAAACTTCGAGCCGACAATCGCCGCGAGCAGTATCCACAATCCAAGATCGTAAACGCGCTCGCGTGGCAATCCATCGCGCGCTCCAAGACGGGCGGCGATTAAAATTGCGAAGAGAAACGCCAGCGCCAGCAGCACGCCGTAAGTGTTGATGGGGAAATTGCCGATGCGAAATATCTCTGGGTACATAATGAAGAGCAGAATTCAGGAGTCAGCACTCAGAAGTCAGAAGGGGGTGATTGGTTGCATCAGCTTGATGCGCTGGCTTCCGACTTGGCATTTGCGACCTCCGCAGTTTTCTTTCGTCGCTCGCTCCTGCCCGTCATGAACATATCGTAAACGAGGAGGAACGCGCCCGCGCAGATGCTCGCGTCGGCGACGTTGAAGACAGGCCAGTGGTACGAGTTGTAATGGAGCAGAATAAAATCTATCACGTAGCCGAGACGCGCGCGGTCGGTCAGATTGCCGACTATCCCTGCGAGCAGCAGCGCGCACGCGCCCAGGATTCGATCATCCGAGCGCGCGGCGCGAAAGAAATAAATGAGCACAGCGACAGCCGCAGCAGACGCCAGCACGACGAAGAACCAGCGCCCGAACGAACCTCCCTCCTGCAACTGCCCGAAAGCGACACCGGGATTCTCCGCATAGACCAGATCGAGAAAGCCGCTAATCAGCGTGATGGATTCGCCGCCCCGAAGCGTCTTCACTGCCCACGCTTTCGACGCTTGATCCACGAGATAGATGCCGAGCGCGGCGAACAGGTAAGCTATCCGCCAGCCGAAATGCCGCTTATTCACGCCGCGTCCTCCCGCTCAATCTCTGTCAGAGATTCCACACAACGCTCACACGCGCTCGGATAACGCCTTGATTCCCCGACGAGTGTTGAATAGTTCCAGCAACGCTCACACTTCTCACCTTCGGCGCGCTCAACGCTGACTTCTACATCTACATTGTTCGCGGTCAGAGATTCTCCGGCTCGCTGAACGTTCACCTGGGAAACGATAAAGAGATAGCGAAGCTCGTCCTTGTAGCGTTGAAGCAAATCGTAAGTTGCTGCGCTGGCCGAGATGTTGACACGCGCCTCAAGCGAGCTGCCAATGACTTTGTTGACGCGCTTATGCTCAAGCACCCGCAAGACCATGTCACGAACGTCAAACAATTCAGTCCAGCGTTCCATGAGTTCGGTGTCACGATCAGTTCGCGCTTGCGGAAATTCTGCGAGGTGAACTGATGCAGCGCGCCCATCACCACTAGCCTGCGGCAAGTTCTCCCAGATTTCATCCGACGTGAAGACGAGAATCGGCGCAAGCATCCGTGCCAGCGCATCGGTGATTCTGTAAAGCGCAGTCTGCGCCGAACGCCGCTCGCGCGAGCGCGGCGCAGCCGTATAGAGCCGATCTTTGATGATGTCGAAGTAACGTGCCGAGAGCGTTATGGTCGAGAAGTTATACAGTGCATGATAGACCGTGTGAAACTCGTAAGCCTTGTAAGCCTCGCTCACCTGTACAGCTACTTCATCGAGTTTCGCCAGCGCCCAGCGATCCGTCTCAAGCATCTCTTCTTCAGAAACGCTATCGCGCGCGGGGTCAAAACCGTCAAGATTGCCAAGGGCGAAGCGCGCCGTGTTCCGCATCTTGCGATAGGCGTCCGATGAGCGCTGCAAGATTTCGTCCGAGCAGCGCACGTCTTCCTGATAATTCGAGGAAGCCACCCAGAGGCGCAGGATTTCCGCGCCTGATTCCTTCACCACCTCATTCGGCGAGATGCCTGTGCCCTCGGATTTGCTCATCTTCAAGCCCTGAACGTTAATCACCCAGCCGTGTGTGATGACAGCCTTGTATGGCGCTTGATTATCCGCGGCGAGTCCCACCATCAGGGACGAGTTGAACCAGCCGCGATACTGGTCGCCGCCTTCAAGGTAAACGTCGGCAGGCCAATCAAGATTCTCACGCTGTTTGAGAACGGCGATGGACGACGAGCCGCTGTCGAACCACACGTCAAGGATGTCTGTCTCTTTCGTCCACTCTGCGCCGCCGCATTTCAGGCACTTGAAACCTTCGGGCAACAAATCCACGGACTCGCGCGCGTACCAGGCATCGGACGATTCTTTTTCGAAAATATCCGCGACGTGATTGATGACCGTCGGATCCGCGACAGCCTCGTTGCAACCTGAGCAGTAGAACGCAGGGATGGGCACACCCCACACACGCTGGCGCGAGACGCACCAGTCAGGGCGGCCCTTGAACATATTCCGCATCCTGTCCACACCCCACGCGGGAATCCACTCGACGTTCTCAATCTCGCGCAAAGAGCCTGCACGCAAAGAGTCGGAGGATGCTGACTCTTCATTCTCCGCTAAGTTATCCGTAAAGTTAGAGCGGTCGCGCCCGTCCTCATCTTTCTCGAAGACGGCATGGGGAGACGAAGCGGACAAGTCCATCGAGATAAACCACTGCGGCGTGGCGCGGAAGATAACAGGGTTCTTACATCGCCAGCAATGCGGGTAGCGGTGCTCGTAATCTTCGCTGAAAAGCAGCACGCCCTGCTCACGCATGAACTCGACAATCTTAGGGTTAGCTTCAAAGACGCGCTCGCCAGCAAAATGCCCGACTTCGCTCATGAATCTTCCGGCATTGTCCACCGGACAGTAAATCTCAAGCCCGTAACGCTTCCCGATGACAAAGTCGTCGTGGCCATGACCCGGCGCAGTATGCACCAGTCCCGTCCCGGCTTTGCTACCGGTCGCAGACTTTTCGCGTGCCTCCTTAACATCGAGTTCTGTTTCAGCATCGGCCTCGCCGCCGAGCGTGACGTGTTCGCCGATCATCACGAGGCTGGGACGATCAAGCCACGCATGACGACATTCAAGGCGGTCAAGCCTTGCGCCGGGAAAGCGCGCGAGTACAGTTGGTGCAATCGGGTCGCCGTTCGCGTCGCGCTCACCGAGGCCGCATTTGCTCGCAACCGCGCCGAGCAACTCGCTTGCGACGACGTAGACCTCGTCACCGTTTTCAAAAGCCGCGTACTCGAAATCCGGGTGGACTGTGATGCCTAGATTCGCGGGCAGCGTCCAGGGCGTCGTCGTCCAGATAAGAAAGAAGACTTTGCGCCCCGCGAGAGCTTCATCAATTTGCGCGGGGTCGCTCGCGAGCGGGAACTTGACGTAAACGGAAGGACTCCTGTGCTGTTTGTATTCGACTTCCGCTTCGGCGAGCGCAGTCTGATCGTGGATGCACCAGTAAACGGGACGCGCACCCTTGTAAACATAGCCGCGCTCAATGAAGCGTCCGAAGAGTCTGGCCGTCTCAGCTTCGTAGTGGTTCGACATGGTGAGATACGGATCACCCCACTCGCCGAGGATACCGAGGCGCTGAAAATCTCTGGTCTGACTCTTTAAAGATTTCGCCGCGTGCTCGCGGCAGGCGCGTCTGAAGCTATTGACTGAAAGGTCTGTCTTCTTCTTGCCTTTCTTATCGAGGTCACGTTCTACGTGCTGTTCAATGGGCAGACCGTGACAGTCGTAGCCGGGAACGTAGGGCGCGTCATAGCCCATCATCGAGCGCGATTTGACGACGAGGTCTTTCAGGATTTTGTTGAGCGCCGTGCCGAGATGAATGTCCGCGTTGGCATAGGGCGGGCCGTCATGGAGGATGAACTTCTCGCACCCTGCGCGTGCGCGCCGGATCATTTCATAAAGACCCATCTCCGTCCATTTCTTCAGGCGCGCGGGTTCGGCTTGCGCGAGGTTGGCTTTCTGCCCGAATGCGGTCTTCGGCAGATTGACGGTCTTCTTCAAATCGAGTGGGGTTTCTGTGGACATATAATTTTCACTTTCAGTTGAGCGCGATGCTCGGATAATGCTGGCAGACGCGCTCTTTCGAGAATGGCAATACTAACAGCAGAAGCATATACGCGCCAAAGTGGAGCGACGCTCAAGCAAAAGACCCGAACCTTGCTTCCTTGACGGAGGCGATGGGTTCGGGCCTTTTAAGCCTTTTGGATGACCGCAGGTCTTTAACCTATGAACATCTCATCTTCTCCGTAAGTTTGATTGATGGGCTTCGGCGCGGGCGCTACGAGAACTTCGAGGCCACGGCGGAAGCCCGCCATAATCGCCGCCAGCTCGCGCGCCGGTTGAATCACCTTGTCGCGGATGAAGGTCGTCGTTGTCGTCACCTGCTGGTGTGTCTTGTCTATTGTGCTGCTGACGAGCGCTACCTTGTCGCGCGCCGTCACAGCCGTCTCGCCGACAAGCAGTTTTAATTCTCGCACCTCTTCCTTGATTAATCCGACTGATTCGGAGAAGTGCAGCGTGGCCGTCGAGATATGCCCTGATATGGTACTGATCTGATCTGCGATTTCTTTGCCCTGGACGGCGATCTGCTTGCCCTGCTCGCTCAGTTCCGTGACCTTCTTGAGCAATGGCTCAGTGCGCTCTTCCAGCCGACCGACTGTTTTGACGGCGCGGCCAACGAGCATGGCGATGACGATCATCGCAATCGCAATCACGACGAACGCGACGGCGATCACCACCATCACCCAGAACATCGGATCGTTCACATTCATTTGAAGGGCAAGCATAATATTTTAGCTTTGAAGCTGTTAGCTATCAGCATTCAGCGATCAGCAATAGGACGAAAGCTGAGCGCTGATAGCTGACAGCTATCAATTAGCCTAGCTCAGGTCGCCTTGCGGAGGATAAGTCGGCTTGGCTTCGGAAGCGCCGGAAAGCTCAGTTCTGCGCTTCTCTTCAGTGTAAGCCTGCTTTCCGGCTTCGAGAGCGGCGGAAAACTGCCCGCGCTTTTGTGTCGCCACGTCGCGCGCGCCGCCAACCAAATCAGTGGCCTTCTCGCGCGCTGCCCCGTAATATTCACCGGCTTTGTCGCCGACGAATGAAGCCGCTTCACGCGATTTATCAATGCCCTTGCGCGTCACGTCGGCGATGTCGCCGCGCAGTTCCGAGCCGGGTTTCGGAGCAAACAGCAGAGCAATCAGAGCGCCAATGCCGCCACCGATGAGTAGATAAGCGAGACGGGTCGTCACGTCAGACCCTTCATTCCTGTCGTCGTTATTCATGAGAGATTCCTTTCTCCTGATCGAAGCCTGCCGCCTCGACGAACGTTTGATAGCGAGCGAATTTTGCAAGCGAAACTATATCACAACAACGGTGACGAGTGACAAGCCATCCGATTGCGGATAGCGTCCCAATCTCAAAAGTCTTTCATATTGAATTTTTCAATCAAACTTCGACATGCTGAGAAAGCATCATCCTTAGCCCTCTCCTCATATCCTGAAATCTCTTCTCTCGGCATTGCTTCGCAGACAGCGACAATTTTGCCTCGAATAAAAACAGAATGTTCTTCGTTCTGCATTCTGCAATTACCTCGTCACTCGTCACCTATTACGCCTGCCTGGTACTGCTGGAGCTTTCTGTAGAGGGTCTTGCGTCCAATGCCGAGGGCGCGGGCAGCGCGTGTTTTATCATTTCCGGTGTAGTCGAGCGTGGCTTCGATGGCGCGGCGCTCGATCTCGTCAATCGTCGCGGGCACATTGATTTCCAGTTGAATCGCGCGGCCTTCGTTGGCTGCCTCGACGCGCTCGCGCCTGACTTGCGCCCGATCGTCGTGGACGCGCTTGCTGATGGCTTCGGGAAGATCGTCCAACTCAATGCTGCGACCCGAGGCGATGATGACGGCGCGCTCGACGGCGTTCTCAAGCTCGCGCACGTTGCCCGGCCAATCGTATTCGACGAGCGCCTGCAAAGCATCTTTCGAGATGCCGGAGGTGAAGCGTCCCGTCTTCTGTTTGTAGTATTCGAGAAAGTGTATGACAAGCGGGTGAATGTCTTCAGGCCGCTCGCGCAAAGGCGGGAGGCGAACGGGGAAGACCGAGAGACGATAAAAGAGGTCGCGGCGGAATGTGCCCAGCTCGACCGCACGCTCAAGGTCAACGTTTGAGGCGGCAATGACGCGCACGTCCGTCTTCAAAAGTTCATTGCCGCCGACACGCGTAAACTCACCGTCCTGAAGAACGCGAAGCAGCCGCACCTGGGCGGACAAGCTCATCTCACCGATTTCATCCAGAAAGAGCGTGCCATTATCGGCTTCCTCAAACCGCCCGCGACGACGCGAGCGGGCATCTGTGAACGCACCCTTTTCATGGCCGAAAAGTTCCGATTCGAGCAGCGTTTCGGGAATCGCGCCGCAGTTAAGCTTGATGTACGGCTGATCTTCGCGGCCAGAGTTGAAATGAATCAAATTGGCGATCAATTCTTTGCCGGTGCCGGACTCGCCTTGAATGAGCACGGAGGTTTGCGTGTCTGCGACGGTCAGAGCAAGCTCAATGGCGCGGCGGATGGCCGGAGCCTGACCGATGATGCGGTCTTCAGCATGACGCTCGTGCAGCGCGCTTCTGAGGCGCATCACTTCCGCCGATAGCTGGTCGCGCTCAAGCGCCGTGCCGATTTGATCCGCGATACCTTCGACGAGTGAGACTTCGTGATCCTCGAAGCCTTCGCGCGCAGCGCTCCAAACCAGACCAAGCAGGCCGAAAGTTTGGCCGCCGATCCTGACAGGAGCGACGAGCGCAGCGCGCCCGCCAAGAGTGGCATTGAAAATAAGACGAATGGGAAACGGTAAATCCGTATCCAGCAGGCGCATCGTCTTTCCCTGCGCCAGCACTTCCATCGCCGCCGGGTATGCCGTGATGTCCATTGATTGCCCGTGCGCGTCAATCAACCCTTGCACTGAATCAATCGCGGCGTGGGGCGCAGCTTTGAAAGCGGCGAGGCTGATGCGCCCGCCCGCCGGGTCAAGAACGCCGAGCGCGCCGTAGTCCGCGCCCACGAGCGCGATGGCTCGTTCCAGCACGAGCTGCGTGACTTCGCCGAAATCCGAGCGCGCGTTCAAAGCGTTAGCGATTTCCAGCAGAGCTTCGGTCGTCTCTGCTTCGCGCTGCTTACCCGTGAAGAGTCTTGTGTACTGGTAACCGACCGCGATGTGCCGCGCGATGGACTGGAGAAAAGAGACTTCGTCGTCGAGCCACGTGCGCGGCGCGCGCGTATAGTGCAGACAGAGCAGGCCGAGCACATCGCCGCCCAGCATCACCGGCACTACCAGCAGCGAGCGCGTTCCCAGAGTCGCCGCCAGAAGTCTCACCTTTTCATTCAGACCGGGCGCGGATGTATCGTCGAAGCGAATCGGCTTCGTCAAGTCAACATGCTCCGAGAGTTGGCGCAGGTCAACTGGAATCGCCGTGCCTTCGCTCGAAGGCACATCGTCGGAAGCCCGCCATTCATGGCTGATGCGAAGCTCCGTAGCGGACGCAAGCTGAATCACGTCGCAGCGATCAGCATTCATCATTCGCCCTAACTCTTTGACGACCGCGCGCAGGAATCTGTCCAGATCAATGCTGGCGGGAAGCTCAAGCGCAAGGCGATCAATAATCGCCTCGCGCGCTTCGTGCATCTTGATCTTTCGTTCGAGAGAAAGGGATTCAGCGGTGATAGACATAAGTAATCGGTAGTCAGTGGCTAATGGTCAGTGGTCAGTAAGAAGAAGAGCGATATGCAGCATTGAGCATTTACTTTTAACTGACCACTGACCACTGACTACTGACCACTGCTTTTTGTGTGCGGATGATAGCGAACCGCGCGCCAAGTTGCAAAGTAAGCAACAGGGCGCGCGGTGCTGGAGAAAGACTATATTGAGAAACTGAGTGTGGGCGATTACTGGTGAAGCTGTGCGACCTCGGGCAGGAGACGAAACTCGACGCGCGCTTCTTCAGGGGTTAACAGGGGGTGATGCATTTTGCCGTAGCGCCCGGTGATGATGCGAACGTAATTCTGAGTTTCCTTGTAAGGCGG
>JACCVS010000176.1 GCA_013698055.1 Acidobacteriota bacterium | reverse complement strand
TCGCTCGCTCGATTCGACTTTGATCTTTTACGAATCGCCGCATCGAATCGCGCAGGCACTCGCGGACGCGCGCGAAATCTTGGGCGAGCGTGAAGCTGCGGTTGCCAGGGAGTTAACCAAGCTCCATGAAGAGATTGCGCGCGGGCGTTTGAGTGAATTGGCCGAACGCTTCTCGATTGAAGACGCGGCGCGCGGCGAGATGGTACTAATCATAGATCGCACCGTCATTGGCATCGAAACTATCGAAGAGAATTCCGAGGCCAACATCGCGGCGCGCGTGGCCGCGCTTGAAAGTGAAGGTTTAGATAGTCGCGCTGCGCTGAAAAAAGTCGCGCGCGAACTTGGTCTCAGTCGCCCCGAAGCATATCGTCGCCTGACCATTGCGCGCCACCAATCGGAAAGTGATGAGTGATGAGTGATGAGTAATAGCAGTTGCTCATTACCCATCACTCATCACTCATCACTCATCACTTTTTATGTCTTACCAAGCCCCTGAGCGCTCACGGTGTCCAATCTGCCGCGCTGAAGTTTTGCCCGGCAAAGGCGTTTGCGGAGTGTGCGGCTCAAACTTGGACGAGTCACTTGCGGAGCAGATTCGCAGCGTCAACTATCTCCTCTCGGAATTGCCGCGCTGGGAGAATGAGGATTTGCTCGGCTTGGAGCAGGCAAGGGAATTGCGCGAAAGCTACGAGCGACGGCGTGAGGAACTGCGCGCACAACTAAATTCCAGCCACAGAAGAGCAAGCCCGCGCGTTCCGCCACCAGCAGATTCCTCGCCTCGCGCAACAAAGCCAGAAAGCCCACGCCGCTCACTTCTCGCAACGCTCGCCGACCCGCGCACGATACGCATTCTGCTCTACAGCGGCGCGGCGATGCTCGTCGTCGGCGTCGTCATCTGGTTGCGCGATATTCTCTACCTGAAACTACAAGAGCCGATTATTCAGGCAACGCTACTAGCTATCGGGACAATCGCCATCACATTCTCCGGATGGCTGACAATCTTGCGGACGCGGTTGCTGTTAACGGGTCGAGCCTTGACGCTCATCGGTTCGCTGCTCGTTCCCGTCAACTTCTGGTTTCTAGCGCGCTCCGGCCTGTTTGACGATGGCGGGCGGGCGTGGCTCGTCTGCGCAATCTGCGCTTTGCTGTATGCATTGACGGCTGTGATCCTGCGCGAAAAACTCTATGTCTATCTCGCCAGCCTAGCCACCATCAGCACCGTCTGGGCGATTATCTACCGCGTCGAGCATGAAGCCTTTGGACTTTACACACTGGCACTGATGATTGTCTCACTCGCTTTCCTTCATCTCTCAAGATTGTTCCTTGCCAGGAACGACGCCGGACGATGGACGATGGATGATGGGCAAGCGCCGGGCATCGTCCCTCCATCGTCCATCGCCCATCGCTCATCGTCCGGCGTTAGCCGTTTGAGCTATGAGCTATGGGGGACACCGCTCGTGCATGTTGCGCTCGCGGGCGCAACGCTCAGCCTGCTCTTTTACATGCCTTTGCGATTCGGCTCATCCCCATCTTTCAGTGATGGCCTCTTTCATCTGCGCGCGCGCGAATACGATGCGGGCACAGCTATCCTGCTGTTCGCGGCCATAGCTTACGCGACATGGTTCACAGGCCGTCGCATCTTCACGCAGAGACGCGCGCCTCTCTATACGACGAGCGCGCTGGCTCTCTTCTGTATCGAATCACTCGTGGCGGATGGTCTCAGATTGTCAGGCTCGACTCAGCTTTTACTGCTTGCATCAACCGCATTCATCATTGCTCTGACGGCGCGGTCATTGGAAAGCGATGCGATTGCGCTTGCGCTTCACCGCGCGAGCCTGACGGTGATCGTCGTGCTTGCGGCTGTGACTTATCCTGTTATCTCTATCGCTCCGGCGTCACCCTTCGCGCACAGCCTGATTCTCATCTTTCTTGCCTCGACGTATGCGGTTTCCGGCTCGCTGCGCTTTGATGAGGAGTCGGCAGGCGAAACACTGGCGCACGTCTCTCTGGCCTACACGCTCGCATCGCTTTTCGTTGTGCAGGCGATTATTCACTTGCGTGTGGGCGATCCGCTCTTGCTTGCGCCATCAGTAGTGTTCGGAACAACCGGGGTGTTGCTGCTCGGCGCAAGTCTCAGGGTTAAAGCACAGGAGCGCGTGCGTTACTTTCGCGCCGGTCTGTTTGCGCTCATCGTTGCTTTCGTCCTTGCAGCCTTGCACGCCGGATACGACCCTGTCAGTGACATAGAGCTTTACACTTCGCCCGTCGCCATCCTGCTGCTGTTTGTGGCCTATCTAGGATTGCGTGGTAGTTGGATTGAATCAGCGTGGGATATGAGCTTGCTGTTATGGGCGGGGAGCGTTTTGCTTGCCGCTCCGCTGCTGCTTCACGCGCTGCAATACCGATTGCTTCTGGATGTGCCCGCTCCGTGGCGCGATCTAATGGCGCTCTGCGCCTCGCTCGCGCTCGTCATCTTCGGCGTCGTGGAACGCCTTCGCGCGCCCGTGATTATTGGCGCAACGGCGCTCGCGCTGGAACTCTCCTCGCTGGCGCTGACGAGCGTTGACTGGGTACAGATACCTTTGAAGGTTTACCTGATCTCGACCGGAGCGCTGATCTTGCTCATCTGGGGATTGCTGGAATTTCGCCACGAGCAAATCCTGAGAGTGCGCGAACGACTTAACGAGCGCAGGGAAACGGCGCGTGAGCGTTTCGGAGAATGGAGATGAAAAAGAAGGCGGAAGGCAGAAAGCAGAAGGCAGGAATAAGGAGTTGACAATGCTTCGTGGACATAGAGATTTGAGAGTTTATCAACTTGCTTATAAGCTGGCGATGGAAATCTTTAGCTTATCGAAAACCTTCCCAAAGGATGAGCGATATTCGCTGACTGATCAGATTCGTCGTTCATCTCGTAGCGTTGCGGCAAATATTGCTGAGGGTTTTAGAAAGCGGCAGTATCCTAATATGCTCGTCAGTAAGTTGGCTGATTCTGATGCTGAAGCAACCGAGACACAAGTTTGGCTCGACTTCGCTCGCGACTGCGGCTATTTACCATTTGAGCAGTACGAGAAGCTGACCACAAACTACGAAGAACTCGGCAAAATGTTGGGCGCTATGATAGCCCACCCAGAAAAATTTGCGCCCAGGTAAAGCAGAAGGCAGTGGGTAGAAGGCGGAAGACAGCAAGCTCCTCGTTTGCTGCCTTCCGCCTTCTGCTTTCTGCCTTCTGTCAGTTGTCGCCCGCCGCATCTGCCGCCAGGGGCTTGTCAACGACCGGGCGTGTTGCCCTCTCGGCGAGTTCCCACATGGTGACGAAGACGGTGCGTGTGACCTTTTCCATCTTCTGGTAATCAATCTTTTCGGGATGATCGCCGGGACGGTGATAGTCTTCATGCTCGCCGTCGAAGTAGAAGATGATAGGCACGCCCTTCTTCGCATAGTTGTAGTGATCCGAACGATAGAAGAAGCGGTTCGGGTCTTTCGGATCGTCATACTTGTAATTCAAGGTCAGATTCAGATAGGCGTGGTTGGTGCTCTCGCTTAACTCGCCCAACTGCGTGCTCATCAACTTTGAGCCGATGACGTAGACTTCGTTCGGACCGGAGAGTGTGACGTTCGCAGCGTTCGAGTCGCCAGCGGCCTTGCTTCGCCCGATCATGTCTATGTTGATCTGCGTGACGATACGGTCGAGCGGAACGGTCGGGTTTTCGACGAAGTAGCGCGATCCCCACAAACCCTTTTCCTCGCCGCAGTGCCAGACGAAGAGAACCGAGCGCTTCGGCGGAGGATTCTTCCCTAAAGTTTCGGCGACCGCCATCAGGGCGACTGTGCCGGAGCCGTCGTCGTCCGCGCCGTTCCAGATGGTGTCGCTCGTCTCGCCTTTGAGCGAAGGCGCACGGCCACCGCCGGGCGACCCAGTCCCGACGTGATCATAATGCGCGCCGAGCGCAACGTATTCGTTCTTGAGCACTGAGTCGCGTCCTTCGGCAATCGCCACGACGTTCTGCGTAAAGATTTGCTCGATTTTGGTGACGACGTTCAAGCTCACTTTCTTGTTCGCACTGAAATCGAAAGCCTTGATGCTCTCAGCCTGATCGCGGTTGAGCAGAGTTGCGGCTGTTTGTGTTTCTCCCTGCATGAGAGCGTTGAGCGCCTTTTCCGACAGGGTGATTCTCGGAACTTTCGGGGCTTCGTCCGGCTTCTTAAATTTCTCGATGGAAAGTGTTCCGGTGGTCGTAAAGTTCTGGCTGATTCTTTGCCAGTTGGTAAGCATCTGCTTGTTGGGAATGGCGATGATGGCTTTCGCGCCGTGAGTCTCCGCATAAGCATCGGGATTGATCCAATCAACGCCCTGCTTGCCGCTGCTCAAGTCTGCGAAGCTGACGCCTTTCGGCAACCCTCCGCCCAAGACCACCACAATCTTATCTTTCACGTCAATGCCCTGATAAGCGTCTATGTTCTTGCTCTTGATGACCCACCCGTGGCCGACGTAGATAAGCGGCGCGCTGGCGGTTCCGGCAATGGGCTGAGCCAGCAAATCCTCGCCGAAGCTGAAGGCTTGCCCGTTTACCTCGGCGCGTGTGTTCGCGGCGTCTAATTTAACGCGCTGCATGGCGATGCGCTGGAAGTATGTGCCGTTGTCACCGGCGGGCTTGAGTCCCCAGCGAGAGAGATTCAGCGCGATAAACTTGGCCGTGAGGTCGAGGCCGCGCGAAGGCGTATCGCGTCCTTCCATTTCGTCTGAAGCGACGAAGTGAAGGTAATCCTTCAACTGCGCCGCAGTGATCTGGTCGGCGAGGCGTCGGGCAGTCGCCAAGCTGGATGCCGGAGCAGTTGCTGCCGCAGTCTTGCCGCTCTTGCGTTGCGCGTAAATGGCTGGCAGTGGACTGACCAGCGAGGTAATCAAGACAAAAGTCAGGACGAATCTTCGAAGCATGTATCCTCCGTACAGGTTTGGTTATTAAAATTGGGGACGGCAACTGCGATACGGCACGTTTGATGAAAGCCGCATCCATACCAGTTGGCTAATAGCACGCAATAATCTTTGAACTCTGAGCGACATTCCTAATTTGCTAAAGAAAAGAAAGATTTTTTCCGCGAGAAGAAATATACGAAGGCTTAAGATGAAATGTTTAGACGGATTTCACCTGATGCTTGATGATAATGAAAACTTCCATCAAGCGTGAC
>JACCVS010000164.1 GCA_013698055.1 Acidobacteriota bacterium | reverse complement strand
TTGGTCGCCGCGATGATTCTGACATCAACTTTGCGTGGCGCGCTCTCACCGATGCGGGTGATCTCCTGTTCCTGCAAAACTCGGAGCAGCTTGCTTTGCAGCGTGGTTGGCATGGCGCTGACCTCGTCCAGAAATATTGTGCCAGCCGAAGCTTCTTCAAACTTGCCCTTGGCGTCCGCGCTCGCCCCCGTAAACGAGCCGCGCTTATAACCAAAGAGTTCTGATTCGATCAGGGTCTCCGGAATCGCCGCGCAATTGACGACGATGAAAGGACGTGAGGAACGCGCGCCCGAGAAATGAATGCCCTTGGCGATGATCTCCTTGCCGGTGCCAGACTCACCCGTGATCAAGACGGTCACATCCGATCGTGACACGCGCTCGACCAGTTCGAGTACCCTCTGCATCCGTGCGGATGTGCCGACCACATTCTCCAAACGGAATCTTTCATGCACCAGGCGGCGCAACTGTCTGTTCTCAGAAACTGTCTGCCCGAAAACTAATGCCTTCTCGACAGTCATTAAAATCTGGTCGCGGTTAAAAGGCTTAGTGACATAATCGAAGGCTCCGGCACGCATCGCTTCCACAGCCGTCTCGACATCACCGTAGGCAGTGATGACAATCACGGGCGTTTCTCCCCTGATCGCGCTTACCCGCCTGAGGAGTTCAAGCCCCGTTAGCCCGGGCATCCTGAGATCAGTGATCAGGCAGTCCACCTCGCGCCCTGTGAAGACGTTGAGCGCCTCAAGGCCCTCGGCGACCGACAGAACTTCGTAGCCTTCCTCACGGAGTTGGAATTCCAGTACGCGACGAAGTGAATCGTCGTCATCGGCTACCAGAATTGTAGACCCTTTGCGTACGGGCATTTTCTCATCGCTCGGACTAAATTAACTTACCGATAAAATTATGAAATGGAAGGCGGAGGGAGTTGAGTCGTCACCTTTGCGGGCCGCTGCCCGGCGGCCCACGCTTCGATGGCGCGCAAGGTTTCTATCGCCTCACGGGTGCGGCCCGCCATCACCTGTTCGCTGAACCGAATGTACTTTTGCGCCAACTGGTCGATGATGTGGGCGTCTTCGCCTATCGCTTCCGCGACGCTCATCGCCACTTCGTCGCGTATCACGCCAGGCCGACCCTGAAGCATACGGATGTGGCTGACGATGCGCATGGCGGGGCTGTCGAGCTGCCGATGGAAAGCGATGATCGCGTCCTCAAGCGCGCGCAACTCACGCTCTCTCCAGTTCGAGCGCCAGAGCGCCCACCCGAAGGCTGTCGCAATGGCGATGTAAGTGGCGCGGAAAAGAAACTGCGTGGCACCGGGCCGGAGCAGTTCGTCGGCGAAGCCCGTGGAGTGAAGTTCCTCTCCCATACGGGCATGCATGGCGGCATCCATCACCCACATCGCGAGGCCGAGGCCGAAACCATATAGTATCTCTTTATAACGTCGTATCATTTAGCTTAACCGATTTGTCAATGAAGAGTTCGGTCGCCCGTCCTACTTCTATCATTGTATCGCCCCGTATGCCTTGGACAAAGATGCGAGCAAAGGCCCCGCTCGGACTCCGAGTAAAGCATCATCCGTGTCCCGTTAGTGCTTCTTGGCAGGGGAGGAGGTTGGCGCGGGCGCGCGACGCGGGGCCGAGGTGTGCCAGTGAACTATCTGCCAGCGTCCATCTCTCTTTTCCAGCACCGCCGTTCCTAACCCGCCGCCGTCCACGTGTCTGCTCCCTATATCCGCCGAGATGCTGTATTTGAAAGTCGCCCAGGCAGTCGCGCCCGTTACCTTCACCCGGATGTCTGAGAGCGAATATTTCGTATTCTTCATCTCTTTCATTTCCGGCGCAAGATGATTGTCGCGGTAGTCTGCCCAGCCGTAGTTGGCGTGCCCCTGCTCGAAGACCGTCACAAACTCATCATTAGCCCAGACTTTGTTGAGCATCGCCATGTCACCGCGCTCGAACCCGAGGGTGCTTTGCCTGAGTACCTCGCGCACCTCGTCTGCGTCGTCGGGTGCGGCGTTAATTGAAGTGAAGGCGAAGCCCGCTCCAGGTGTGAGCGCGAGGGCGAGCGCAATCAACGCAATCACAGAAACCTTTAATTGTTTGGGCAAATGAAAGTTCATAAGTTTTTTCTCCTGAAGTTGATTTGATTGTGCCGGAAGCTGGCGTTCCGGCACAGTTCGGCCATCAAGCGCATTAATCGCCAGCCACTGGTTCGGGCGTCTTTTCGGCAAAAGGCGGCACGTCCTTTTCAGACTCAATGTCTTCCCCGAATTCGTCTTGGCCGCCCGCCTGTTGCGCCTTACGCTCGCGGATCACGCGCGCTGCGATGGGGCGACCGAACTTGTAGAAGATCGCTGGCGTGACGAGCTGATCCAGCAAGGTCGAGGTCAGGATGCCGCCCAAGACCACGACCGCCAGAGGGTGCAAAATCTCTTTACCCGGCGCACCCGCGGCGAGCGCAAGCGGGATGAGCGAAAGCCCCGCCGTCAAGGCTGTCATCAGGACCGGCACGAGCCTTTCTAGTGATCCACGGATGATCATGTGCTCGGTGAATTCTTCGCCCTCTTCCCGCATCAGGTGGAGGTAGTGCGAGAGCATCATGATGCCGTTGCGGCTCGTGATGCCAACGAGCGAGATGAATCCGACGAGCGTTGCGACTGAGAAGACGCCGCCAGTGATGAACATGGCGAAGATCGCGCCGATCAGCGCCAGCGGAATGTTGATCATCACCTGAAGGGCCGACCGCCAGTCGCCGAGTGCCTTTAACAGGAGAAAGAAGATAGCGATGAGCGAAAAGATCGTTAGCAGCGAGAGTGTCTTCGTTGCCTCCTGCTGCGCTTCGAACTGCCCGCCGTACTCGATGAAGTAGCCTTCCGGGAGTTGCACCTGCGCGCGAGTTCGCTCCTGCATGTCCTGCACAACAGAACCGAGATCGCGCCCCTCGACATTTGACGAGATGACGATGCGGCGTTGACTGTTCTCACGAAGGACCTGGTTGGGACCCGGGATATACTCTATCTCGGCGACAGCGGAGGCCGGGATTTGAGAGCCCTGCGGGGTGTCAATCGTCACCCCTTTGAGAGCATCCAGATTGCCGCGCGATTCATCATCGTAGCGCACGACCACATCGTAACGGCGCTGCCCTTCGACGGCTTCCGACACGCGCTTACCATTGAGGGCGATCTCAAGAGTTTCCGCTACCTCCCCTGGTTGCAACCCGTACTGCGCGGCTGCGGTGCGATTGACGTTAAATCTTACCTGCGGGATGAGCACCTGTTTTTCGATCTGCACGTCGGTCGCGCCCTCGACCGTGCTCATCACGTTTCTGATCTCTTCGGCTTTCGCCCGCAGCGTTCCCAGGTCATCACCGAAGAGTTTGACTGCGATCTGTGCACGCACACCTGATTGAAGGTGATCTAAGCGGTGCGAGATGGGCTGCCCCACATTGGTCGAGACGCCCGGTATCACGGCGAGTTGGTCACGAATATTATGCAGTATCTCTTCGCGCGAGCGATCAGATTCCTTTAAGTCAACGTCAATCTCGGTGTAGTGGACGCCCTCGGCGTGCTC
>JACCVS010000156.1 GCA_013698055.1 Acidobacteriota bacterium | reverse complement strand
TGAGTACTAACTGTCAGACTGCATGATAAGCATGTCGCATGTCGGCGACTTCCGCAATTGATTCGGCAACGAGCGCGCCCATCTCTGTTGTGCTTGCAATGTACTTGCTTTGTCCGCAATCAAGATCGGGCGTGCGGTAGCCCGCGTCGAGCACTGTGCGAATGGCTGTCTCCACGTCCTGAGCTTCCTGCTCAAGGTGAGCGGTGTGGCGCAGCAGGAGCGCGGCGGAAGAGATTGCGCCGAGCGGATTCGCGATGCCGCGCCCGGCGATGTCTGGCGCGGAGCCGTGAACGGGTTCGTAAAGCCCGACCTCGCCGCCAACGCTCGCAGAAGCGAGCAAGCCCAGCGAGCCTGTAATGACCGCCGCTTCGTCAGAGAGAATATCACCGAACAGATTTTCTGTCAGAACCACATCGAACCTGCGTGGGTTCATGACCAGATGCATCGCACAGGCGTCAACGTACAGGTGCTCAAGCGTGACTTCCTTGTAATCCAGCGCGACGCGCCCCACCACTTCGCGCCATAGTTGTGAAGTTTCAAGCACGTTAGCTTTATCAACTGATGTTACTTTGCGACGACGCACAAGCGCCGCTGCAAAAGCTACGCGGGCGATGCGCTCAATCTCCTCGGTAGAGTAGCGCATGGTGTTAAAAGCTGCTGAAGCGCCGTTGTCTTTGATGAAACCGCGCGGCTCACCGAAATAGAGACCGCCGAGCAACTCACGCACAAAGAGGATGTCCGCGCCCGCCACCACCCCGGCGCGTAGCGGCGAACAATCTATGACTGCCTGATAGGAAATGGCCGGGCGCAAATTCGCATAAGCTCCGAGCGCGCGGCGCAGGGTTAACAGCCCGGCTTCGGGGCGCTTGTCCGGCGGCAGGTGGTCATGCTCCGGCGCTCCGACCGCGCCGAGCAGCACTGCATCGCTTTCAAGACAGGCGTCCAGCGAGGCGGTTGGCAGTGGAGCATTCATTTGCTTGATGGCTGCACCACCAATCAGTTTTTCATCGAACTCAAAGTTATGGCCGTAAATGTCTCCGACAGCGCGCAGCACGCGCACCGCTTCACGTGTCACTTCCGGCCCGATGCCATCGCCCGGCAGCAACGCTATTTTCATTCTCATCGTTGATTCATCCGCGTTTTTATAAGCATTCAGTAATCAGCAGTTAGCTTTCAGCAAAAACTTAGGATCAATCGTCAGGGTTGAACTGGATAGGGACATCCTGATGGTTGGTTGTTGAAAGCTGACCGCTGATCGTCTATTGATAACTTCCACTCGCCGCCCATTCATTGACGACCGCATCAGCGCCATTGGTCTTGAAGGCGTTGATGCGTGTGCTCTCCCCGGTAGGAAGAAGCGAGAGGATGTCTTGATCGTAAATGCTCTTCTTCTTGTCGGCTAGCTGTGTGAACCGCACGTAGACCGCATCGAGTTCAATAGGCGTGAGCAAACAGCCCAGTTCGTCGTAACGCTTCGAGAGCGCATGGCGACCCGAATGTTTGCCGAGAACAATTCTGTTATTAGGCACGCCGACCGACTCGGGCGTCATAATCTCGTAGCATAGTGGATTGCTGAGCACGCCGTGTTGGTGTATGCCGGCCTCGTGCGCGAAAGCGTTGCGCCCGACGATAGCTTTGTTAGGCTGCACAGGGCAACCGATGATTTCGGAAAGCAACTGGCTCGTCGGGTAAATCTCCTGCGTCCGCACGTTTGTCTCAAGCGGCAAGCGGTCGGCGCGCACGTGCATCGCCATCACAATCTCTTCGAGCGCGGCGTTGCCCGCACGCTCTCCGATGCCGTTAACTGTGCATTCAATCTGTCGCGCGCCCGCTTCGATGGCCGAGAGGCTGTTGGCTACGGCCAGCCCCAAATCGTTATGACAATGCACGCTGATAGTAACGTCGGAATCGTGGACGACGCGCTCCCGAATTGTCCGAATCAATTCAGCATATTCTGTGGGCGTGGTATAGCCGACCGTATCCGGGATGTTGATAATCGCAGCGCCTTCCTCGATTGCCACCGCCAGCACCTCGCACAAATAATCAACGTCGCTTCTGGTCGCATCCTCGGCTGAGAACTCCACTTCACCACAGAACGTGCGCGCCAGGCGGACGGCGTTGCGCGTCATCTCCAACACCTCGGCGCGCGTCTTCTTGAGTTTGTGCTCGAGGTGGATGTCGGATGTCGCGACGAAGGTGTGGATGCGCGGCCTCTCCGCTTTTCGCAATGCTTCGGCAGCACGCTGGATGTCGGCTTCGGTTGTTCGACAAAGGGCAGCGATGGTCGTTTGACGACAGGCCGTCGCAACCGCCTCGACCGCCGCGAAATCTCCTTCCGAGGCGATGGGAAAGCCCGCTTCGATCACATCAACGCCGAGAGTCTCAAGCTGTCTGGCGAGACGAACCTTCTCTTCCAAATTCATAGAACAGCCCGGCGACTGCTCGCCATCTCTCAAGGTGGTGTCGAAAATTGTGACCTTTGGCGGATTTTTCATCGCTCAGTCTCCCTTCAAAAGGCGAACCCTAAGCCCCAAACGCTCAAAAGTCAAAGTTATAATATTTATGATAAGATAACTTCCAAGCGTTAGGATAAGCATGTTCGCAAACATCATTAGGTTAACCGATGATTGGTTAAGCGAGGGAGACCGATGGATATCAATCAGCTTGAAGTTTTGATCGCGGTCGCAACCGAGCGCGGATTTTCGCGCGCCGCCGACAAGCTCTACCGGACGCAACCGGCTGTCAGCCAGGCCATCCGGCGGCTTGAAGAAGAGATCGGCGAATCTCTTTTTGATCGCTCGTCAAAGGATGGGACGCTGACAGCTTCCGGGCAGGTTCTTCTCAAGTACGCGCAGCAGATAATTAATCTGCGGCGCGACGCGAAGCTGGCCATCAAGGAGTTGAAGGATTTACAGCGCGGCAAGGTGACGCTGGGCGCGAACGAATACACGGTGATGTATCTGCTTCCCGTCATCTCCGTTTATAGGGTGCGCCACCCGCACATCAAGATCGAAGTGAAAAGAGACTTGGCGAGCCGCATTCCTTCGGAAGTCCTCAAGCGCGATGTCGAAATCGGCATCGTCTCCTTTCATCCACCCGATCCGGCCCTTCAAACTGTCCCTGTGGCAAAAGATGAGCTGGCTTTAATCGTCGCTCCCGGTCATCCGCTGGCCGGAAAGAAGATCGTCTCCGTGCGTGAGCTCGGAGTCGAATCCTTCATCGCGCATAACGTGCGCTCGCCTTATCGTGAGCGTGTGGTGCAGACGTTTGAGAAGCAGCGCACGCCGCTCAACATTTCGATGGAATTGCCGACACTGGAAGCGATCAAGCGCTTCGTCGAGCAGGGGATGGGTGTGGCGCTGGTGCCGCGATTAGCAGCGCAGGCCGAGATCGAGCGCGGTCAGGTCATAGCCCTGACAGTGCGCGAGATGCGACTTGAAAGGAAACTTTATTTGATTTACCGCAAGGGGGCGAAACTTTCGCACGCGGCGCGGGCGTTTCTGAATGTCGCGCGCGACATTTGAGAGCGCCAGGTCTTTGCAGGAAATGCTGAACTGTGGGGCAATACTCCGAATCAGCGCGAATCTTTTATCAATGCGGAGTCGCCAACGCGCAACCCGCGTGAGCGCGAGAAGGTTTAGTAAAAAATTGGAGCGGAAACTACCCGCCCCTTTCATAGAACACTGCCCCTGTGCTTGCTTCTTCCATTGCATCACTTGATTGGGATGAACGGCGTAAAGAGAAGCAATCTCGTTGATGGTCTGTTGTCCACGGATGGCGGCTAAAGCGACCTTCGCTTTGAAGTCCGCGCTATAATGGTTTCGCTGCTTGGTCATCATGCTCTCCTCGTTTCGGCAGCAGCGATTTTACCACCTTAATC
>JACCVS010000147.1 GCA_013698055.1 Acidobacteriota bacterium | reverse complement strand
TATTGTGCCACCCTTCGCCAAGCGTGATCAGCGCCACAAACCAGTTGTTCCGACTGTTATCTTCGGTCGCGAAGCGGCGTTTCCCAAAGATGTGAGCGAGGGAGTTCACCGTGAAAGTTCCATGATAAAGAAGCACCGTGCTGATGAAAAATCCCCAGACCAGCATCTGCCAGCCCGAAGTGCCCAAACCGGGGGCGTAACTTTGCAGCATCACTCCAAGAAAAAATGTGCCCGCAGCCAACAGGATGGGCGGCACCGAGTAATACCTATCCAGAAAGCGCAAATCGCGGTGCTTGACTAGATTGGAAACAAGCACTGTATCAGTCGCCTGACTCTCGCGCGACAGAAACCAGCCGATGTGTGATTGCCATAAGCTGTGTGCGAGCGGCGAGTGGAGATCAGGCTCTGTGTCGGCGTGTAGATGATGACTGCGGTGATGAGCAGCCCACCAGAGCGGCCCCTTCTGGTAAGAGGCCGTACCCACGAATGCCATCAGGAACTGGAAGACCCTCCCAGTCCTGTACGTGCGGTGGGCGAAAAGGCGGTGAAATCCGGCGGTAATCGCAAACATCCGAACAACGTACAAGGCCAGGCAAACAATGACGGCTGTCGCGCTGATGCCCGTCCAGATAACAAGCAGGCAGGCCACGTGCATGAAAAGAAATTGAACACAAACGGAAAAATCCAGACTCTCTTGATTAATCCCGCGAGGATTCTTGCGGAAGGATTCGAACATTAAACCACCTTATTCATTCAAAGCTGTCATCTACTATAAAGCGTATTCGCGGTAATGCAACTCAATGTCAGTAGTTTCTCGCTGAACTGTTATTGTGTGACCACAGGCAAGATTAGGTTTGGCAATCCGGTGATAGGAAAAGCGAGATTTGATTTGCAACTATCTACCGAAGTTCGCGTATAATCCAAACGTCCCGGTTTCAGTCCCGTTCTACCCAAACGCACCGCTTTCCAATTTCGGAGAACAGAAGATGAAAGATTTGGCCGATGTCGCCTTGAATGTCGCCAGGCAGCGAGGCGCATCATATGCTGATATTCGTTTTGTCCGCACGCTCAATAATTTCGTCACCACGCGCGAAAAGCGCGTCGAGAATGTGACGAATACCGAGTCCTACGGTTTTGGCGTGCGCGTGCTCGTTGATGGCACATGGGGATTCGCCGCCTCGCACGACGTGAAGAAGGAAGAGATTGCCATCGTCGCCGAGCGCGCCATACAAATCGCCAAAGCGAACAAGATCATCCAGCGCACCCGCGTCACGCTCGTCCCTGTCGAAAAATACCCGGACGCGAAATACAGCACGCCCGTCCAGCGCGATCCGTTCGCCGTTCCTCTTTCTGAAAAAGCGGACTACCTGCTGAAGGTTAATGCCGAAGCGATGAAGCTCAAAGGGCCGGGGCCGATCTTCGTCAACTCATCCATGTTCTTCACAAAGGAAGAAAAGTATTTCGCCTCGACCGAAGGCTCATACATCGAGCAGACTTTGATTCGCTCGTGGCCGAGCTTCACGGTCACATCCGTGGATACGAAGACCGGGCGTTTTGAGCAGCGAACCAGTCTGGGTACGCCCGCCGGAAAAGGCTATGAAGTCATCGCTGAATACGACTTGCTGGGCGAAGTTCCGGGCGCGGCGGAGCAGGCCATTCAGAAGCACACGGCCAAGCCTGTCGAGCCGGGCTACAAAGACCTCGTTCTTCATCCGACGCATCTCTGGCTGACGATTCATGAATCCATCGGACACCCGACCGAGCTTGATCGCGTCCTTGGCTACGAAGCTAACTTCGCGGGCACGTCTTTCGCCACGCGCGAGAAGATGGGCAAATTCCAGTATGGCTCGAAGTTCGTCAACATCAAGGGCGATAAAGTTCAAGCTGGCGGACTGGCATCCTGCGGCTGGGACGATGACGGAGTGAAGACGACCGAGTGGGACATCATCAAGGACGGCGTGCTGGTCAGTTATCAAACCGTGCGCGACAATGCAGCCCTCATCGGTTTGAAGCGTTCGCACGGCGCGGCTTACGCCGATTCCTGGGGATCGGTCGCGTTTCAGAGAATGCCGAACGTGAGCTTGATGCCCGCAACAGGCAGCATCAGCGCAGATGATTTGATTGCCGATGTGAAGGACGGAATTTATATCGAGGGCGACGGCTCGTTCTCGATTGACCAGCAACGTTACAACTTCCAGTTCGGCGGGCAGGTCTTCTGGGAGATTAAGAATGGCAAGAAAGTGGGACTGCTCCGGGATGTTGCCTATCAAGCGCGCACGCCCGATTTCTGGAACAGTTGCGACGGCGTCGGCTCAAAGGAGCATTACCGTCTCGGTGGATCATACTTCGACGGCAAGGGCGAACCTGGGCAGGTCAACGCCGTCTCGCATGGTTGTCCTCCGGCGCGCTTCCGCCGCGTCAACGTCATTAATACGGGAAGAAAGATTTAGCAAAGATGTAGGGTAAGAGCGAAAGGAGTACACAGATGCGAAAGCTCATATTATTAGTTCTGACAGGATTGCTGCTTGCCCCCGCCGGTTTTGCTTTTGGCTTAACTGGTTATCCGCCAAAGTTTTCGAGTATGTACACTGATCTCAACAAGCAATGCAAGGCAGCCTTCAAGGAAACAGAGATAGGCAACGGACAGGATATGCTGCTCAATTGTAAAGGCTACGGCGGCTATAAGATTTCCATCAACTACAGCGCCGTGTACGCGTCTCTCACCGCCGAGACGCTTGATGCCAAGAATTCCATCCCGTTGACGATGGCTGGTATCAATTACGACCGTGAGAAGAATAGAAAAATCGAATGGCGACTGGCGAATGGGAAGCCCTTCGCCGTTATCTTCAGGGTCGAGGATAAACTGTTAGTCAAAGGCTTGCGTGGCTACGAAAAAATTGATTACGACATAGACGTGAAGACGACGCCGAACGCCAACCAGGAGGCCAGGAACATGGCCGACAAGGCTTACATCCAATAACGTCAGACAGG
>JACCVS010000139.1 GCA_013698055.1 Acidobacteriota bacterium | reverse complement strand
CCGAAGATTGATTTTCAAATCAACAACGCAAACACGTTGACACTGACCTACAACCGCTTTCGCTCCAAGTCTCCTAACGGCATTGAATCGCCAGCGGTCGTGCAGCAAGGCATCGGCAGTTTTGGTGATGATTTCGTGGATGTTGATACATTCATCGCGCGCCTCAATTCAACGCTCTCGCCGACGCTGCTCAACGAATTTCGCTTCCAGTACGGACGTGAATTCGGGAGAGCTTTTCAAGGCGACCTGACACCTTTTGAAAACACCCTGGAGGGTAGCGCCACTGTCCGCCCGCCCTCGGGCAGATTGCCCCAAGTTGACGTTGCGCAAAGTAGCGTCGGCATTCGCTTCGGGCAGCGCCAATTTCTTGACCGCGTCCAGTTTCCCGATGAACGGCGCGTCCAATTCGCCGATACACTGACGCTGGTGCGCGGTAACCAGACGCTCAAGTTTGGTGCTGACATAAACCGCACCAAAGATAATGTTGACAACCTGTTTAATGGAAACGGCGCATACTCTTATAGCAACATCTCCAATTTCATCAGTGATGTGATTAGCCCGGCTGGCAAGCGTTACAGTAACTTCCAGCAAGCCTTCGGTCTTTCCGCATTCGAGTTCAAGACCACCGATTACAACTTCTTCGTGCAGGATGATATTCGCGTCTCGCCGCGTTTAACCGTTAATCTTGGTTTGCGATACGAGTATCAACGCTTGCCTGAAGCACAATTCCCGAACACGCTGACCAATTCTGCTGCCGTAGGATTCGGCCCAGAACAGACGAGGAGCTTCCCTTCCGATAAGAACAACTTCGGCCCGCGCCTCGGCTTCGCTTACGACATCACGGGCGACGGCAAGACTTCCGTGCGTGGTGGCTACGGCATCTACTACGGACGCATCATTAACTCGACGATCTCGAACGCGATTACCAACACGAGTGCGCCAGGCGCGCAGATTAGCGTCTCCCTGCAGCCGACCGCCGCAGGGTCTCCCATCTTCCCGAATGTGCTGGCCTCGCCTGTGGGGGTGTCGCGCGCCGACCTCGTCGCATTCTCGTCGAAGCTCGCCAACCCGCAGATTCACCAGGCCGACCTTATCTTTGAGCGTGAGATTGCGCGTAACACCGTCGTCTCCGTCTCCTTCCTGGCCAGTCTCGGACGCAGGCTTCCTCGCTTCGTGGACAGAAATCTTTCCTTCCCGACCGAGAACAGAACCTTTACGGTTTCAGGCGGCGAGTTCAACGGGCAGACCTTTACCACGCCGGTCTTTCTGGGCGCACGCCCGGACACCAATTTCGGTCGCATCACCGAGATTCAAAGCAGCGTCAAGTCCGAATACACAGCGCTGGTGTTACAGGCCAATCGCCGTTTGACCAAAGGGCTGCAATTCCAGGCCAGCTACACCCGTTCCAAAGCGAGGGACACAGGACAAAGCTCAGTGACGTTCACGGCAGGCAACAACGTCTTAAATCCGTTTGACCAGGGTCTTGAAAACGGAAGGTCGAATCTGGACGTTCCACACCGCTTCGTCGCCAGCGCAGTTTATTCGCCAGACTTCTTTGGCAATGACAGCGACAGCCGCGTGGGCCGCGCCATCTTCGGCGGCTTCACCATCTCGCCCATCGTGCAGATTCAATCAGGCAGGACTGTCACGCCGTTCGTCTCAAACAACCTGCCTAATCCAATAGGTGTTAACTGTAGTGTTAGCCCATTACCAGCAGCCTGTCCAACAGCCGGCGGCATCATCGGTGCGGGCGGAACGGGACGCCCCTTCTTCCTGGAGCGCAACACCTTCCGCCAACCGAAAACGGCGGTGCTGGATTTACGTATCTCACGCCGTTTCCGCTTCGGCGAAACGATGAACCTGGAATTTTTGGCCGAAGCCTTCAATCTCTTCAACCGCTCGAATGTCACCAACGTCGCCAACCGCCTGTTCTCTGTCGGCGGAACCAATACAGCGCCAACGCTAAACTTCGATCCGACATTTTTGGCTCCATCGGATATCAGCAACGCGACGTTCCTTCGTGAGCGTCAGATTCAACTTGCCGTTCGCTTCCAGTTCTAAACGGGAAACAAGCACTGCAAGTCTTCAGGGTGCGCTTCCTCATGGAAGCGCACCCTTTTTGTTTTCATTCAACTTTTCGAGAATAAGTAGTCAAGCCTTATGCCTCGACGCCGCGCCGCCCGAAGAACTCTTTGAGCGCCGGGTAAACGTCTTCCTTGTCATCAATCCGCACGCCGACAAAACGCTCTTTATCTTTCAAG
>JACCVS010000104.1 GCA_013698055.1 Acidobacteriota bacterium | reverse complement strand
GTGGCTACGGCGACAACCAGTTCGCGCCGCTGGCGCTCTCAGCCCAGTACCAGCGCGACACGACCGTCACGCGCTTCTTCCGCTCGACCATTGATCGCGGCAGCTTCGGCATCGTGCAGCGGCTTGACGAGGACGGCAACCCGATTGACGAATTCGGCATGGATGCAGGCGAGCCGACAATTAATCGCTTCACCATCAACGCCGAGACGCAGCGCCTCATAGATAAGAAGTCACGCAGTATACTTTTCCTGCGCTACTCTTATGAAGACGTGCGGCTCTACAACATCAACAGCCTGCTGATCGCTTCCGTCCTCAGACCTGACCGCGCCATTCGCCTCTCGCGCCTTGCCGCGACTTTCGTCCGCGATACGCGCGACAGCCAGTTCGACACGCAGCGCGGCGAGTTCCTGACGCTTGATTATTCTCTGGCCCTTAGCCAACTCGGCGGCAATCTCTCTTTTAATAAGCTGCTGTTGAACTATCGCCGCTATTACAAACTGACACAGGAGCGGGCGCGCGGAACAGTGCTGGCGGGAAACATCACGTTGGGGCTGGCGAATCTTTTCAACCCGCGCGACCGCAACGACAACGGCGTGATTGACGATATTGATAAGACGCTCCCGATTAGCGAGCGTTTCTTCGGCGGAGGCTCGACAACATTGCGCGGCTTCGGCTTTGAAGAGGCGGGGCCGCGCGCCGTTGTCCCCGAATGCTTTCTCCAAAGTCCTTTGCCCGGTGGCTGCGGCATCTTTCGCAACACCAAGGGCGAGTTGATCCAGCTCGATCCGTTCACCGTGCCGCTTGGCGGCAACGCTATGGCTGTCGTCAATCTGGAAGCGCGCACGCCGCTGACGAAAGCGTTTCAGATCGTGCCCTTCTACGATGGTGGCAACGTCTTTCGTCGCATCGGCGACATCTTCGGGAGCAACGATAGCCCGGCGGAGGATGCGCCGTTGCTGACGCGCGCCGAACGCATCAGGGCGCACAATTTGCGCGCACGCTGGACGCACACGGTCGGGCTGGGCTTGGGCATCAAGACGCCGCTCGGCGGAACGGTCTCGATTGATTACGGCTGGCTGCTCAACCCGCCGGAGTTTCTAATTCCACAATCGAACGGCACCGAAGCCATCTTTCGCCCCAAGCGCGGGCAGATTCATTTCCGTTTCACGCGAGCGTTCTAAAAAGGAGAAAACGAAATGCGGAAGGCAGAAAGCAGAAGGCAGAAGGCGGCAGGCGGAAAGCAGAGAATCGTTCACTGCCTATTGCTTTCCGCCTTCTGCCTTCTATCTGTTCAGGCGCAGGCGCAGGTGGTTGTGGACAAGATGGTGGCGACGGTCAATGGCGGTGTGCGCCCGTCGTTGATTACTTATTCCGATCTCCTGTGGCAGCTCGCGCTTCAACCGGACGCGCCGCTTGAGAATCCGAGTTCGGAGAATCTGAACCGCGCATTGAACCTTGTCATCCGCCAGCGCCTGATCTTGCAGGAGGCAGAGAAGCTGCCGTCAATCGCTCCGACCGATGAAGAGGTCAAAGCCAGGCGCGATGAATTCGTCAAGCTCTTTCCGTCACAGGCGGAATTCCTGCGGCGCGCTGAGAGTGTCGGGTTGAGTGGCGATCAGTTGACGGAGATCATCCGCCAGCGCCTGACGATAGAAAAATATCTGGACTTTCGTTTCCGCTCATTCACAGTCGTGACGCAGAAGGAAGTAGAGGATTACTACCGTGACGTTTACGTTCCACGCCTGCGCCGTCAGCAACCCGGAAGGCTCGTGCCGGAGTTGAAGGAAGTTTTCAAAGAGATCGAAACGGAATTGACCGAAAGCAAGATTGAATCTGAAACCGGCGAATTTCTCGATAGCACCATTGAGCGCGCCGAGGTTATCGTTCTCAGCCCGGTATGATTTTGGGCTGTGCGCGACTCGGCATCGTTGCCAAATGAGCGCGGCGAGAGCAAAATTGAATAGCTCGCAGGTCTTACAGGTTCGGAGGTTGTATCTTTATGAAAAACGCAAAACTCATCCTGATCGCTCTCGCCATCCTTCTCGCGGCAATCGCCGTCTGGGTCGTCGTCGGCTTCGTCGTCACAATCGTCAAGCTCCTGTTCGTGCTGGCCGTCATTGTCTTCGGCATCTCGATCTTCAGAAAACTCTTCGGGAAATCCGAGACAGGGCAGCTTAGAGAAAAAAACGAGGATAGGGAATTGAACGAAGCCATGCGGCAGATGGAAGAGATCAAGCGCAGGCAGCTTATCAAGTAGTTGGATGCCCACGTCGCTCAGTCTATTTCACGCTTGAATGGAATTACGATTGGATTCATAATTCACGCAATGAGTGAAGAGATCACGGATAACCTGCCGGATGGAGCTTCCTTCGAGGAACGCATCTTCGCGCGCTTCGATGCGATTGATGCGCGATTGCAGGTATTTGATGCAAGATTGCAGTCACTGGAAGAGCAGGCAGAACGGCGTGCGCTCGAAACAAAGCCAATCTGGGAGCGGGCGCTGGCTGAGATAATCGAAGTAAAAGAGCGGCTTGGCTCCTTAGAGCACCTTTCAACTCAAATGATGCGAAAGGTTGATGTCCTCAGCAAAGATATGCTCACCTTGCGCGCCGACCAGAGCGGCGTTGAAGACCGTCTGGATAAACTTGAGTCCAAGCCCGCGTAAGTTTGTTCATCTGCTCTATTTGATAAAACTGAATTGACATCCTGCCTCCCTCGTTCAACATCTAAATCTCCAGCTTATGTCGAGAGATGATGCCAGCAAAAACCAGAGACCGAGCGTCGGACTTGCCCTGTCCGGCGGTGTGGCTCGCGGCAACGCGCACGTCGGCGTGCTGCGCGTTCTCGAAGAAAACAACATCCCCATAGATTACATCGCGGGCACTTCCGCCGGATCGCTCGTCGCAGCCGCCTACGCCGCCGGGATGACAGTTGATGAAATCGCTGAGATAGGTCGAACGATGCGCTGGCGTGATGTGGGGCGCGTCACGCTGTCAAAGCTCGGGATTCAGTCGAACGCGCGGATGGAAGAGTTCGCTCGCGGGCGGTTGCCCATCAAGCGATTTGAAGAGTTGCGTATCCCGCTTGCGATTGTGGCCACTGATCTCAAGACAGGCTCGGCTGTGATTATTACCGAGGGCGATGTGGGCTTTGCCATTCGCGCCAGTTGCGCTCTGCCCGGCTGGTACGTTCCCGTGACGGATGAGCATGGGAGGCAGTTGGTTGACGGCGGCCTCGTCGCCAACATTCCGACAGCGGCAGTGCGGGTGCTTGGCGCAGACATCGTGATCGCGGTTGATGTCAACAGCGAAGGCGCGAAATTCCTCGGCCCGCCGCATTCCATCATCGGCGTTCTGCTGCAATCCATCATGGTCGTGCAGAGAACCGCCGCGATTCATCAACTCCATGATGCTGATGTCGTCATTAGTCCCAAGACCGGGCACATTCGCTGGGATGAGATGGGACGTGTTGACGAGTTGATAGCCCTCGGCGAACAGGCCGCGCGCCCGACCATCGCGAGAATCAAGCACCTCATCGAATCAGAGGTTGAGCCGCCCCTCAAGTGGTATCAACGCCGGCGCCATGAACAGCCGCAGGAAGACAAACGCCGCGTCTCGCCCTTACGATAACTTTTAGGGACAAGTCCGCCTGCGAAAATGGAAGTAGCACAAACTAACAAAGTGTTGCGTAAGGTGCTATGTCACAACCTTTGTTGTGTAATACAATCTATGTATGAACTCGGAATAGAACTGAACTTCTGGACAGAGGAATAGCGTCATGATGTTGCCGATGATGGGGTTCTTATTCGCGCTTATCATTGTAGGTGGACTGGTGAGTCTTGTCGCAACAGGCGACCCTCATGCAAAGCTCGCCCCCTTCTTAGGGTTCCCGCTTCTTTTCGCTGGGCTTGCAGCTTTCTGTCTTTCGCTAGGCTTTGGCGCTATAGGTGAGTACCTTGACCGCATGTTAGAAACACTCACGTTTGGGGGTCTAGGGTTCTTCGGAGGTTACAGTTTAGGCGGACTCGGCGGGGCAGTACTTGGACTCAAGAAAGCTATCAAACAAACCAGTTCCTTTTAACTTTATGGTCAAAGCTTAAGCTGCAACGTTTCAAAACACATTCCTAGCTCAAAAACTTTAGAAGTCTGTACTAAAGGCAGACGCCGGACGGATTGCCTTTGGCTTGAAGTCTCCTGCTCTGCACCCCGTAAGATGGCATGAATAGCTATTTACCACTGCGATTCGCCTTCTCTTCCATCTCTCCTTTCTCCAAACAACTGCTGGCATAAGCATTGCACAAACAAATGCCAACATGAGAGGTCATGTTAACAACACGAGAGGTCAAGCTAAATCGGAGGGGAACATGAAAGAGTTAGCAAACAGCTTCGCGCAGTTGGCCGCCATC
>JACCVS010000082.1 GCA_013698055.1 Acidobacteriota bacterium | reverse complement strand
CCGCCGAACGCGCCGCAGGCTTGGGGCAATATGCCCGAAGCCTACTCGGGCTTACTCCTCGGTAACAATCGTCGCGTCGGCGTCACAATGACTGCGCTGACCAAACAGCTCGCAGACTTTTTCGGCGTCTCAGGCGGGCAGGGGCTGCTCGTCACATCCATCAGCGAAAATAGCCCGGCATCCAAAGCGGGTCTGAGAGCTGGCGATGTCATTACGGAAGTGAATGGCGAGAAGGTCGAGGAATCAGGTGATTTCATTCGTGCACTTAATCGCAAAGCAGAAGGCGAGGCCACGCTGACGATTATTCGCGACAAATCGCAACGCACGATTAAAGTGATGCCCGAGCGCAGGCCAGCCCCGACCTTGAACTTGTCCGAGCTTCAGCCGACGCCGGGAATGATGCGGGTGATCCCGCCGGTCTATTTGATGAACATGCCGAATGTCCGCGCTCTTCAGGCAATGCCGAGAATCGAGTCGTTCGTCATGCCAAAGCTGGACGGATCAATTCTGCCGCGCATGATGAGTTTGCCACGCATGACAAATCTGCCACGCTTAATGAATCTCCGGCGCGTCGAATCTTTGCTACCCGTTCCCTCTCCGTATTTTGATTAAACCGAAGAAGCATGTGGGTGAAAGAATAAAAGAAGGGCGACTCAAGTTGGGTCGCCCTTCTTCCTGTTCGTTATAGCCGTTTGCGGAAGAGCGTGAGCGGTTTAGAGTTCACGCTTTAGCATGTGTGGATGACAGCAGCCTGAAGGCTGAACTCTGAACGGTGGTCTCATGCGATTGCAATTAGCTATAGATTCCTTCTCTATTCATTTCGACTGCGAGAGTCTCTTCTTCGCTTCAACCGCATCCCTGTATGAACCGCACGTCTGATCATTGATTCCGATGGCGGCGTCAAACTCCTTCACGGCTTCCGCTTCCCGATCAAGAAACTCAAGAATGCGTCCCATCGCCTCGTGCGCGCGCACGAGCAGACAGCGATCAGCATCAGCAGGCGCTTCGCGGACGGCGTTGCGATAGTTCGTGAATGCTTTGTTGAGCCTCTGGTCGCGCACCATCTCGTCGGTTGCGTCGCGCGCCGAAAGATTCGCCGTTTCCGCGAGCGCGAAGAAGACGCGCGACTCTCCCGGAAACTCTCGCAGAAGAGCGAGCAGACGTTCTTCAGCCGCTGCGTAATTTTTCAACTTCAGGAGACCATCAACTTCGATCAGCTTTTTAACGAGAGCGGCATTCGGCAGTGAGTTGCCTGCCGTAGCGTTATTTCCTTCCACCGCCCGCGCCTTACGCGCAATGACGGCGCGCTTGCGTGCGGCGTCCGCCTCTTCAAGACGACGAGTCTCGCGTGCCGGATCGAAAGACGAGATCATGTCCGCGAGCGAATTAGTAACGTCGAACCCCGAAGCTTCCACCCCGCGCAACTGTTCCGCGAAATAGAAGGCGAGCGTCGCTCCGTTTTCATAACCTTCTGCCAACCGGGCAATCGCTTCATCCGTCACGGCGGCGCGCGCGGTCTCTAATTCCTTAACTACCTCCGCGCGCTTGGCCGTATCAGTATTCTTCTCAAGTTTCGCTGTCGCCTCACGCGAGAGCGCTTCGAGGCGCGTCGCTTCGTCGAGGCGCACGTCTATGGCGGTCACGAGCGAGCGTCCGACCATCAGAAAGACATCCGGCGAGACACTTGCGCCGGCTGCCGTGCGCGCATCGAGCAATTGCTTGAGCTGTTCCTTGCGCGCGCTGATGTCGCGGTTAAAGCGCACGACGAGCGGATCAACGACATATTGAATGTAAGCGCGGCGCACATCGGGCGAAGCCGGATTATTGTCGCGCCCGTAACAGAAACGCTTCGTCTCCTCGCAAAACGGCACAATCACGTAATAGTCATCCGCGATAACGCGGAAGTTGATTGTGCCCGGAGCAGCCAGCAGATCAGGCACGACGAAGAAGCGCCGGTCGTGCTCGCGCGTCGTATAGATAACCGGCGCATCCTTTTTCCGCTTGTCCCCCGCAGGCGGTTTTGCGGCAACCCGTTCTATCGTCGTCGTGATTGGCCGCGTGTGCAGATAGGAGGCGACGCCGTAAACGGTGGCGGCAGTCGAGCGGCGCAGGCGGTCGCCTTCCGCTTGATATGCTCTGAGATAAGATGGCATTCGCTCGTCAATGCCGGACTTGCGATAGAATTCGCGCACGAGCGTCGCGAAATCAAGCACCTCCAGTAGTCCCGCCGGGAGATCGAGCGCGCGCGCAGGTTCTTCAAAACCGGGCGCAGACCCAATCGCATAAGCCAGCGTGACATAGCGCGCGGCTTGCTCGGCAGCAGTCGGCTCGCGGCCCTCGACGGCGCGCAATTTGTTACGTTCAAAGAAACTGTTTAAGCGCTGGCGCAAATCTGTGTCTAAATTCGCGAGATCACGTCTTAGTTGAGCGCGAAAGACGGATGGCTCCTCACCTTTCGGCGTCGGGTCAAAACCCGCCGCGTCCAGAGCCGCCATGATCACCAAGAGGCGCGGCTCAGGCTTGATCTGCACGCCGTACTCCAATAAATCCATGCTCGCCTGTCGAGGCGCTTGCGCCTGCTGCTGCGGCTGTCCGGTCTGTTGAACGGGACGCTGAGGAGCAGGAGTTGGCGACGGTTTATTCTGCGCGTAGACGATGCTTCCGAAAAGCATCAATGCAAGTAATACGAGATAAGGTTTTTTCATAAAGCGAACTAAAAGCAGAAGTCAGAATCCAGGAGTCAGAATCCAGAATAATAAGGCGGAAGCCGCTTTTGTTCTTATTCTGACTTCTGGATTCTGACTCCTGACTCCTGCTTTACCTCATTCTGACTCCTGAATTCTGGGTTCTGGATTCTGCTTTTCCACTGACTTCTGGATTCTGCTTTTTCTGGCTCTCAGGAAACGTAATGTTAATGGATAAGCGATGATCGAACAAACGATGGAGAGCAACATCCCTCCGATGAAGAAAGGCAGGAGCACGTTGCCGCTGCTCTGAAAGAGTTTGCCCCACCACTCGCCCGTCAACAGGTGCGGGCTGCGTAAAATCTCCATGCTTTCCGGCGGCAATCCAAGCGGCCTGCCCAGCAGGAGCGCGCCGACGGCGTAAGAAGCCAGAATAATCGGCACGAGCGTCAAAAACGGATTATTGACGAACGTCCCCGCGTAGATGGCAATTTTGTTGAAACGGAACGCGAAGGCGAGAGCGGTTGCCGCGATAGTGTGCAGGCCGAGAAAAGGCGAGAAGGCGATGAAGATGCCGATGGAAAAGGCAAGCGCCGTCCGCTCCGGCGGATCATCAATCGCGAGCAGACGGCGAATTGTAGAGCGCAACATCTTAAAGCAGTGACGAGTGATGAGTGACAAGTGACGAGCAAAGACAAGCCTTTAACTTGTCACTCGTCACTCTTAACTTGTCACTGTGTTTGCCCGCCAGCGCTATTTGCGTCACCGCTTTTGAAGTCGCTGAGCGCATCGGCTTCGACATCGAAAACGTCGAAGACAGTCAGGAGCTTGGTGATGCCTAAGAGGTCTTGTAGTTTCTGCGTCAGATTGAGGAGCTTAAGCTCGCCGCCCGGCTCTTTGGTGATTGCCGTAAAGCTCGAAACCAGCTCGCCGATGCCGCTCGAATCAATGTAGCCGACGCCTCTGAGATTCAAGAGAATCTTCTTCTTACCCTCTTCCAGCAGTCGCCTGATGGTAGTGCGAAGCGCAACCGAGCCTTCACCGATAGTTATCTTGCCGTCCATGTCGAGGACTGTGATGTCACCAGCCTGACGCTCTTTGATACTAAGTTCAGCCATTGCAGAATCTCCTTAAATAAGCATTCAGTAATCAGCTCTCAGCAGTCAGCTTCCGATTGAATTCAGAGACTGAATGCTGACGGCTGATTGCTGATTACTTCATCATTTCTTCTTCGTCATCCGTATCACTGTGCCGCCTTGCGGGTGACGCGACCATTCAACCTCGTCCATGAAAGTGCGGATGAACAGAATGCCCCGCCCGCTGGTTTTCAAAAGGTTCTGCGGGTCGGTCGGGTCAGGAACGCTTTCCGTATCAAACCCTTTTCCCTGATCGCGCACCGTGATCTCAATCGCGCCCGGTAAACTTTTAAGACTGACCTCAACCGTTTTTGCCTCATCCTGACGATTGCCGTGCATCACGGCGTTGGTCACGGCCTCGCGGACAGCCATGTCAACTCCGTAAGCAGCGTCCTCATCCAGCCCCGAACGCTTGACGAACTCTGCGGCGGCTGAGGCAGCCTCGTTGATGGCCTCTATGCGGCTCGGCAATACGAGTTCAGTCAGCTCCTCGGTCAATGAGCGTAGCCTTTCCCAAAACCGCCCGGATACGGCTGCTGATGCAGGATTCGAAAACTAACCGGAAGACTTGACGGTGTAACACGCCCGGCAAGCGCATGTCAAGAAAAGCAGAAGTCAGAAGTCAGAAGAAAAGAAAATCTGTTACCGCGGTTGTCATCCTTTCATTCTGCCTTCTGTCTCCTGTCTCCTGCGTTATATGATTGCCGCATGAGAATCAGACCTGCCCGAAGAATACACGGGAGTCTTCATTTGCCCGGTGACAAATCTATTTCCCACCGCGCCGCGATTGTTTCCGCGCTGGCGCGTGGGGAGGCGCGAATCGAGAACTTTTCGACGAGCGAAGATTGCGCCCGAACGCTCGATTGCCTTGGTCAACTCGGCGTCCATGTTGAGCGTGAGGGGACGAGCGTGGTCATCGAAGGCGTTGGTCTTGATGGATTGCGCGCACCCGTTGAGCCGCTCGACTGCGGCAACAGCGGCTCGACGATGCGGATGCTGGCGGGCGTGCTGGCCGGGCAGGATTTCGTTTCGATTCTGACGGGCGATGAGTCTTTGCGCTCGCGCCCGATGAGGAGAATCATCGAGCCGCTTGAGATGATGGGCGCGCGCATCACCTCTGAAGATGGCCGAGCGCCTTTGCATATCACCGGCAACCGAAATCTTAAAGCGATCAGCTACGTTATGCCTGTGGAGAGCGCGCAGGTGAAATCTTCCATCCTGCTCGCGAGTCTGGGCATAGAGGGTCGCACCGAGGTAATTGAAACGAAGGGCGCGACGCGTGATCACACGGAATGCCTGCTGCGCTGGCTCGGCGTCACAATCGAAAACCGTGCGATTCAGGATGGCGGAATCCACCCGAGAGAAGCGATTTCGATTGAAGGTCGCACGCAATTCAAAGCTCGTGACGGCGCTGTTCCTGGCGACATCTCTTCGGCAGCGTTCTTCATCGCTGCCGCCGCGTTGCTGCCCAATTCTAAGTTGAGCATCAATCAGGTCGGCCTCAACCCGACGCGCACGCGCCTGCTTTCCGTGCTTCGCCCGCTGGGTGTTGACGTGCGTGTTGATTCGTTGCAGCGCAGCGACGATGAGTGGAGAGGAGCGATGGAGGATTTTGATGAGCCGTTAGGAGATTTGAGCGTCAGGGGCGGCCCCGGCCTAGCACCGCTTGAGCCGGGAGAGTCAAACGTTCTGCGCGGGACGCTCATTCCACAGTTGATTGATGAGTTGCCTGTGCTGGCAGTTCTCGGCTCGCAAGTGCTGGGGGGCTTTGAGATTCGTGATGCGGCGGAGTTGCGCGTTAAAGAATCCGACCGCCTGCGCGCGATAATCGAGAACCTGCGCGCGATGGGCTTAGAGGTTGAGGAGCACGAAGATGGTTTGAGAATCCCTGAGCGCACGCAATT
>JACCVS010000027.1 GCA_013698055.1 Acidobacteriota bacterium | reverse complement strand
TGGCAGCCAATAAGGAACACTTTGGACGGCAACGCTCCTAACGCTTTCGCCAGCACCAGCACTTTTGAAGGATCTGTGTAGTGAGCATCGGCCAGGGAAGAGTGCAGCGCCAAGGGGTCGAGTGTCGCGGGGTCTGTAATCTCCGGCTCGATGACATAAATAGTGCCGGGCTTTCCGCCTCTCACGACAGCGTCGGCGATGATGAGAGCATCGTAGCCGTCCATCAATTCCTGAACGAGTGGGATGCCTGCGATGCCGCCCTCGAACAATGTCACCCCGTCGGGAAGATTGACGCTCCGGGCAAGCTCCCGAGCAACTTCGACTCCGAAACCGTCGTCTCCGCGAAGCACGTTGCCGACACCGGCTATCAGAATTCGCATGGAACTCATTATAATGCGTAATTCGGATTTTGGTCTGCTGATTTACTCGTTGCCAGTAAATATTAGTTACGCCTGTATGTCGTGTCTTCTGTAAAGTTGTTCTATGATTCAACCATGCTGATTTACGAGTTTCTGCCCAATTGTGATGTTCGTGAACTGCGTTGAATTACAGGCCATGCTCCCGTCGCCGAAAGTGACACGGATATTAGAATCTAACCTTGATGGCTATACGAGTACAAATAACCGTGCGGGGAATTGTTCAGGGCATCGGCTTCCTCCCGTTCATTTAGGCGTGGCTCATTTGATTGCAGTATTTGCCGTCAGGATCAGGGATGAGCGGCAACTGGATCGCGTTGTGTTGTCGGGAGGGGTCTTTCAAAATATGTTCCTGCTCAGGCATACTTGCCGTCTGTTGAAATCTACGGGCTTTAAGGTTTTCACGCACGGCCGCGTGCCGACGAACGACGCAGGTATAAGTTTCGGTCAGGCGGTGATTGCCAACGCGCGTCTCAAACGGGGGAGAATGTAAATCGATGTGTCTAGCGATACCGGGCAAAATTGTCGAAATCGTTGACGTGGAGAACCACATCGCCAAGGTGGAAGTAGGCGGCGTGAGGCGCAACGTCAACGTCGGGATGTTTGATGAGGGGGAAGTGGGCGTTGGGGATTACGTTTTGATTCACGTCGGCTTCGCGATGAGCAAAATTGACGAGAACGAGGCGGAGGAGACGCTCCGCGTGCTCAAAGAGATCGGCGAGTATGACGGGGAAGTGGAACAGTTCAAAACAACTCTGGACTAACCGCCACAAAATGTTATGAGCAAGAACTCCAACGACTTCTCACGAACCTTCTACCCCTTCCTGCACGAGGAAGAGCGTGAGCCGCAAGGTCACTCAGTCAGCGCCGCCCCGCCTAGTATTTCAGAGAAATTGATGGACGAGCTGCGATTCTCGCTCTCTGTGAAGACGCGTGAAAGCGTGGACATCAAGGTCAGGTTCTTTGAGGAGAAAAGAGACGCAATCCTGGCTGCATCCTTTGCCATAGCGAAAGCGTTCCATCGTGGCGGCAAGATGCTGGTCTGCGGCAACGGGGGATCGGCGACCGACGCCCAGCACATCGCCGTCGAATTCATGCATCCCGTCACCGTCGGACGCAAAGCCCTGCCCGCTATTTGCCTGGCGAACGACATGGCGATGGTCACGGCTGTCGCCAACGACGTTGGTTTTGAAGATGTCTTCACGCGGCAGATAATCGCGCTTGGGGGCGAGGGCGATTGTCTGCTCGGCCTCTCGACGAGCGGTAACTCCGAAAATCTTTTGCACGCCTTCGCTACTGCTCGGAGGATGAAACTTGTCACCATCGGCCTGGCCGGAGGCGACGGAGGTAAGATGGCCGCAATGTGCGCAGACGGGCTGCTGGATTTTTGCCTCACAGTTCCAACTTCGAGCATCCACCGGATACAGGAAACGCACGTCACCCTCTATCACATCATGTGGGACATTGTGCATACACTCCTCCAGCACGGGGTGATGGGTACAAGCAAAGACGTCGAAGAAGGGATGCCTGAGAAATGAAATTCATAGACGAATACAGGCAAGGCGACATCGCGCGAAAACTGGCCGA
>JACCVS010000792.1 GCA_013698055.1 Acidobacteriota bacterium | reverse complement strand
GAGGGTCACACCCGTTCCCATCCCGAACACGGAAGTTAAGCCTCTTGGAGCCGATGGTACTGCGCTGGAAGCGGCGTGGGAGAGTAGGAAGCCGCCGGGATAATTTCAGAGGAAGCCCGCGAGAGTGATAAGCTCTCGCGGGCTTTTGCGTTTTGGCGAACAAAAACTCTGAAATCGGAGTCTAACAAGTGAAGAACCGGATTTTGAGATTTGTTTGCGGTCTGAGATTTCAGTTCCTCTCGTGTGCTTGATGGCATTCAATACTTTCTTTCGAGTCTCCTCTTATGCGATGGTCGCTTGCGGCGCGCTGGCACTTGCTGTTTCAGAAGGATTGAGCGCAATGCTTGCCGCTGTGTTTGCGATTGTGATTGTCATCGCCTGGAAGCTCGAAGGAACGAAATGGCAATTGCCTGAGCGCGTCGGTCTCGTTGTGGTGCTGCTCTCATTGCCTCTCTTTTATCTGGACTGGAAGTTTCTGTCAGGCGGCGGAGCAAGTGAAAAAGTGGGGGTCAGCGCGCTCGGTCATTTGATATTATTTTTATCTGCCGTCAAATTACTCCAGGTCAAAGCCGACCGTGATTGGGTCTTTCTTTATCTGATCTCATTCTTCGAGGTGCTGCTCGCCGCCGGACTCAGTCTCAGCCCTCTCTTTCTCCTGACCCTCAGCCTTTATACGCTTTCTGCGCTCTCAACCATCCTGGCATTTGAGATCAGGAAAGCCCGGCGCAGTGTGAAGGTTGCTGAGACACGCTTGCTGGTCGCGCCCGATTCGACATTGTTCAGGCGTTTGAGAAAACGCTCCCTTCATTCACGGGAAGGTGAGGCAAGACGATTGCCGCTCGTTGCCTTCTCCCTGATGCTGCTTATCTTTGGGTTTGCCTTGCCGCTTTTCTTGGTTATGCCTCGCACGGGCGCAAATGCTCTGGCGCGAACAGGAGAAGGACGCACGGGCTTCGTCGGATTCTCCGATAGTGTCACTCTGGGTGATGTCGGTCGCCTACAGCAAAGCGACCAATTGGTGATGCGCGTTCGGGTAGAAGACCCGCAGGCTGATGGCAACAGAAAATTGCGCTGGCGCGGTGTCGCTCTGGACTTTTATAACGGGCGTGGCTGGCAGAGAACCGGCGACCGATATGCGTTGGAGCGGCTAAACAATGAACGGGGCTTTTTTCAACTCGGCACGACGGAGGATTTGCAGCGGCTGACGACGCAAACCTTCTATGTCGAGCCGATAGACACGCCAGTTTTGTTCGCCGCTCCGCGAGTCGTCGCCCTGCAAGGCGCGATTCCTTATTTAACCCGTGACTCTGAAGGGGCACTTGCGACGCGGCCTCATTATCAAGAGCGTATCTCTTACAAGGTTTATTCGGATACAGAGGAGCCTGACGAAGATAGCCTGCGCCGAACGACGACGGGTAACGCGCGGTTTTATCCGGCCACTATCGCACGCCACCTGCAACTTCCCAATAAAATTGATCCCCGCATCGAGCGTCTAGCGAGTGAGATAATTACTAACGCGGGCGCGCTTAACCAGTATGATGCGGCGCGAGCCATCGAAGAGCGCCTGCAACATGACTTCGGCTACACTCTTGAGCTGAAATCCAAAGGCACTGACCCGCTCGCGGACTTTCTGTTCAATGTGCGCGAGGGACATTGCGAATACTTCTCGACGGCGATGGCTGTGATGCTTCGCACACAAGGGATTCCCGCACGAGTGGTCAATGGCTTTCAGCGCGGCGACTATAACGAGGCGGCTGGCATTTACACTGTTACGCAACGCGAAGCCCATTCGTGGGTCGAAGTTTATTTCCCGGAAGCAAATATGTGGGCGACGTTTGATCCGACGCCACTGGCGGGGCGACCCGTCAGCGCGCGGACGGGCATCAAGGGCTGGTTCAGCAAGTATGCAGAGGCTTTGGAGATGCTCTGGATACAATATGTCGTCGGCTACGATAGCCAGGAGCAGCGGTCACTGGCGAAATCGTTCAGCAATCGCTTTTCTGATTTTCGGAGTTGGATTGCGAGCAAGTTCGAGAGTCTCAAGAAAACCTTGTCCGGCTGGTTTAGTTGGATGAGTGTCGAGAACGAAGACGGCAGCGTCTCATACACGCGCATCATCCTGCTAATTCTTTTTTCAATTCTCGCAGCTTTCGGGCTGGTGCTGCTGATAAAAAGAATGCGGCGGCTGGGCTTCTGGCAAATCTTTCGTCGTCGGCAGGTGGAGGATGAACGCGGCTCAGCCGTCGAATTCTACGAGCGCATGATAAAAGCGCTTGCTGCACGCGGCCTCCAGCGCTCCTCCGGAGAAACTCCGCTGGAGTTTGCTTCCGCGACCGGAATGCCGGATGCGCTCAAGATCACACACGCCTATAATCGCGTGCGCTTCGGCGATCAGAAATTGTCGGTGAACGAAAGCGCACAAATCGAGGAATGGTTGAGAAAGATGGAAGGGAAAGACGGTGATAAGTGATAAGTGATGGGTGATAAGAAAAAGCAGTTGTTTTCTTTATCACCCATCACTTATCACTTATCACCTATCACCATGAAAAAAATTGGCTTTATCAGTCTGGGCTGTCCGAAGAATCTGGTTGACAGCGAAGTGATGATGGGGAAGCTCCGTCAATCCGGTTATGAGATTACGACGGATGCCAGCGAGGCTGACACGTTGGTCGTGAATACTTGCGGCTTCATCGAGTCGGCGAAGCAAGAGTCCGTCGAGGCCATTCTCGAAGCTGCCCGCTTGAAGACGGAAGGGAAGGCGCAACGCCTTGTCGTCGCGGGTTGTTTGGTCGAGCGTTATCGGGATGAGCTACGTGCGGAGATGCCGGAGGTTGACGCCTTCATCGGCACGAATCAGATCAACGACATCACGACCGTCTGCGACGACAAAGTTAATACGCGCTCCTTGCCCATCCTTAAACTCGGCGACCAGAGCGCGACTTATCTCTACGACGAATCAACGCCGCGCGTACTCGCCACTCCGGGTTACAGCGCCTACGTCAAGATCGCCGAAGGCTGCGACCGCCCGTGCGCTTTCTGTTTTATCCCGCAAATGCGCGGCCACTTTCGCAGCCGTCGTTTCGGCTCCGTCATCAGCGAAGCGCAGACGCTCGCCGCGCAGGGCGTCAAAGAAATCATTCTCGTGGCGCAGGATTCATCGCGCTACGGCGAAGACCTCGACCAGCCGGACGCGCTCGCGCATCTCATGCGCGAACTCTCGCACCTCGACGGCATCGAATGGGTGAGAGTGATGTACACCTACCCGACGCACATCAGCGACGCCTTTCTCGACGTGCTGGCGACGGAGCCGAAGGCCGTCAAGTATCTGGACATGCCTTTGCAGCACGCCTCCGCGAGCGTCCTTAAATTGATGAAGCGTGGCGGCACGCGCGCTTCGCTCGAACGCTTGATTGAGCGCGTCCGCCGGCGCGTGCCCGGCATCGCCGTCCGCACAACCTTCATCGCGGGCTTTCCCGGCGAGACCGAAGAAGATTTCGAGGAACTGCTCGGCTTCATCCGCGCCGTCGAATTTGATCGCGTCGGCGTCTTCACTTATTCAGACGAAGAAGGCACGGGCGCGTTCGAGCTTCCAAATAAAGTTGACAGGAAAGTCGCAGAGCGTCGTCAGGCGCGTCTGATGAAAGAGCAGGCGCGCATCTCTCTCAAGAAGAATCGCGCGCGCGTCGGCGAGACCATGCGCGTGCTGTTCGAGGGCGTGTCGAAAGAGACAGACCTGCTCTGGCAGGGACGCATGGAGACGCAAGCCCCGGACATCGACGGCTGCGTGCTCATCAACGACGCGCCCGAAGATTTTGCTCCCGCGCCCGGCGACTTCGTCAACGTCCACATCACCGAAGCACAAGACTACGATCTCGTCGGCGGCATCGTTTAAAAAGCGCCAAGACAGAAAGTGCAGAAGGCAGAGTGCAGAGTGATGAAGTAAGGG
>JACCVS010000787.1 GCA_013698055.1 Acidobacteriota bacterium | reverse complement strand
AGCGCGTGAGCGCTGGGTGAAGCCAATATTCAATTATCAAGCCCGCGTGAGCGGGCGACAGCCTGCAAATTTCACAAGCTGTCGCCCATTTCATGGGCTTCACTATCTGATCTTGCCATGATACCTAGCCCTCACGGGCCAGGCTTTATGCCGTCACCCGCTGACGCGGGTTTCAAGATTGCGCGGGCGACAGCCTCTTCAGGTTTCAGAGAAAGCGCTCGTCAAATTTAATCTCATTCGCTTTCAGCAAAGCGATTAGCTCATCTCGAAATGACAACTTCTGATGATGCGCTTCCTGATTGGCGATGTACTGGCGTACCCGCTCAACATGCGAGGCACTGACCGTGAATGCGCCGTAGCCGTTCTGCCATGAAAAATCGCGCAGCTCAGGAAAGATTTCGTGCATCCACACGGAAGCGTTGGCCTTCAAGTCGCGCAAGACATCGGAAACGGCTTTATCAGGGCGCAGTTTGACCAGCAGATGAACATGATCGGTTATCCCGTTAATCGCCAGCGCGATACCGCCCTGTTTGCGAATCGTGCCGCCGATGTAATCGTAGAGTCGTGTTTGATATTCCGGCGTGAGCAGGGGCTGGCGATTTTTAGTGGAGAAGATGAGGTGGTAGAGCAGGTTGGTGTAGGATTGTGGCATGAGGCATCGCTCCCAACGGCTGTCGCCCGCTCGCGCGGGCTTGGTTTTTAATTATTCATGGCACTGGATACCCGGCGCTCGCTACCCGGCGCTGACGCACCGGGCTTTACGCTGACGCCCATTTCATGGGCTACAAACGGGTTGCACATGAGACTAAACACTTTTCTTTCTTCTGCGGTTATCATTTCGGGGAATCATTGATGTCTCTGGCGCAACGAAATCCGGTTTCCGCGTAACTGTTTTCCCCGCTCGCGCGCCAGCCAAAACGATACGTCGCCTTTGCCTGAGCCTGATTGCTCTTGTAAGAACCGCCGCGCAGCACCTTCGCATTGCTTGCCGGTTTTTCGGGCAGTTGCCCGCCCGGATACGCCTTCAGCGCGCTGTCCGTCCACTCCCAAACATTGCCTGCCATGTCAAACGCGCCGAAGGGCGACGTTCCCTTGTACGTGCCGACCTCGGCTATCCCGCTCGTTGCGCCGCCAGCGTTGGCCATTCCCGTTTGCCAGACATTTCCCCAGGGATAACGCCGTCCATCCGTACCGCGCGCCGCAAACTCCCATTCTTCTTCCGTCGGAAGGCGCTTGCCTGCCCAGGCCGCATACGCCCGCGCTTCATCCCATCCGACATTGGTCACAGGCTTGCGCGCCATACCCGCCGGATAAGTCTTGTTCGTCCAGGTCGGCGGCGGCAGATTGTCCGTCTCCCTGATGAACTTCTCGTACTCTTCATTCGTCACTTCGTAGGTATCTATGAAAAACGGCTTGAGGGTGACGCGATGTGCTGGACGCTCGTACTCGTCGCCGCCGTCGCTCCCGTTCACGCCCATCGTAAACTCACCGCCCGGTACATGCACCATGCCGGAAGGCGGCGTCTGCGGGCTGGTTGTCTGCTGGCCCGTCGTCGGGGCTGCCGGAACTCCGGTCTGCTTGCCACTTGCCGTTTCACTTCCACCGGCTGACGGCTCAGGTGGTCCCTGTTTGAGCAACGCTACCGCGACGGCAATAGCTCCAACGACGAAAAGGATGATGAGCGCAATCGTCATTTTGCCCCGGCGATTTCGCTCCGGCGGGACGACTGGCTCATCAAAGGCGGACTTTCGAGAACCATCGGGCGGCGTTGCTGGTGTGTGCGGAACTGAGAGCGTCTCGATAGCGGGCGGCGCAGATGAATCGCGCTGACGGCGTTCCGTGTCTTCAGCCTCGCGTCTCCGCCGGTCTGCCTCTTCCTGTTTTAGTCGCGTGGCGGCGGCTTCCTCTTGCCGTTCGCGCTGCGCTTCGGCCTCGCGTCTTTGTTGCTGCTCGGCGGCATGTCGCAGCGCCTCCGCTTCGCGCTCTCTCGCTTCCTCCGCCAATCGTTGTTTCTCAGCCTCAACTTGCGCCAGTCGTTGCTGCTCCGCCTCGGCTTGCCGACGCTGCTCTTCGGCGCGGCTTGCCCGCGCTTCCTGATCCTCCCGCTCTGCCGCTTGCAACTCGCGTCCGAGCGCGCCTGCGTCCGCCGGTCGGCCTGCGGGGTCTTTGGCGAGCGCACGCATCACGACCGCCGAGAGCGCAGGCGCGACAGGCACCTCGGCTGGGAAGGGCGGCGGTGGATCGAAGAGATGCTTAGAGATCACGCCGGTGCGCGTTTCGCCGACGAAGGGCGGCGTGCCCGCCAGCAATTCGTAGCAGAGCGCGCCGAGACTATAGACATCCGAGCGCGCGTCCAGATCGTCGCCGCGACATTGTTCGGGCGACATGTAATAAACCGTGCCGGGCTGAAAGCCTTTCTGCGTCAGCGTTCCGCCGCCCGCCGGATCGCGCAGCTTGGCGATGCCGAAATCCACCACCTTGACGGTCTCGCGCTCGCGCCCCTCTTCTTCATCCGGCGGCAGGACGATCACGTTATCCGGCTTGATGTCACGATGCACGATGCCGTTCCGGTGCGCCGTGCCGATGCCGGAGCAGATGTCACGCATCAGGGCAGCCACACGTTGCGGCTCCAGCCGTTGCTCGCGCCTCAGCACATCGCGCAGGGATTCTCCCTTGAGCAATTCCATCACAATGAAAGCGGGCGCATCATCACCACGCGCTTCGCCGTAGTCGTAGATCACCACGACATTCGGATGGCGCAAGCGCGCGGCGGCACGCGCTTCACGGCGAAACCGCTCAACGGCCTCTGGTTCGGCGACGAACTCGCTACGCAGGATTTTCACCGCTACTTCATCACCGACCAA
>JACCVS010000753.1 GCA_013698055.1 Acidobacteriota bacterium | reverse complement strand
GAGGGTGCTGATCGTTGATGACAATGCCACCAACCGCAAGATTCTTAATCACCAAACAAGTTCATGGGGAATGATCGCCAGCGAAGCGGAATCAGGTGAGCGCGCTCTTGAATTATTGCGCGCTGGTATCCTTCAGGGCGAGCCTTACGACATCGCCGTGCTGGACTTGATGATGCCCGACATGGATAGTTTTCAATTGGCCGAAGTCATTAAATCTGACCCTGCAATTGCCTCGGTGGCCTTAGTTCTCCTACCGTCATTCGGCAAACGTGGACACGGCGAAGCGGCGCGTCAGGCAGGAATCGCAGCCTATCTACAAAAGCCTGTGCGGCAATCGCAGCTTTATAATTGCCTGACGGAGGTATTGGCGCGAGCAGGCAGTGAGCCTGTCGCGGTGTCGCAGCTTGTAACACGCCATTCGTTGCGCGAATCCGAGGGGCAGCAGAAGGGCAAAAGCTTATCAGGCCTTCGCATCCTTATTGCTGAAGATAGCCTCGTGAATCAGATGGTGATACTAGGTCAACTGGAGAATCTTGGGTATCAGGCCACGGTTGTGGTGAATGGGCAAGAAGCGCTTAAAGCGGTAGAGAAAGAGGCCTTCGACATTATCTTGATGGATTGTCAGATGCCGGAGATGGATGGATTTAAGGCGACTTCGGAGATTCGGCAAAGAGAAGGTGATGGGCGACACACGACAATCATTGCGATAACGGCGAACGCGCTTGAGGGTGACCGCGAAAAGTGTTTGGCAGCGGGCATGGATGATTATCTTAGCAAGCCCGTTAGACCAGGCATGCTTCGTCAGAAGTTGGAACAGTGGACAGAGCTAATAAACGACGCGGGGAATATAGGTGAGCAGCCCGTAGAAATTACAGTTGCTCCATTGCGCAAGCAATTGAGTAAAGAGAGAGAGCCTTTTAAGCGTGACAGAATGAGCGGAGTTGATCTTTCAGTTCTGGCTGCGTACCGGAAGATTCAGCTGCCCGGAAAACCGGATTTCGTCACAGAGTTAATTAATCTGTTTATAAAAGATACCGCAGCACAACTCAAGATGCTGCATGAGGCAGTCTCGAGAAACGATGCGGAGGAACTTCGGCGAGTGTCGCACCTCCTCAAGGGCAGCAGCGGCAACATCGGTGCCGGGCGGATTGCGATGCTCACTGGAGAACTGGAAGCAAAAGAAATTTTGAAGGAAGATGCCGAGGCTCTTCTCCTACATCTTGATAATGAGTTTGGACAGGTCCGTGAAGCGCTCGAAGCCGAACGAATCAAATAGACAAACGGCAGAGACCAATCCATGTAGTAAGTGCATGTGAATTACACTAGTAGAGAAAATTATGATGAGTGAAGTAAAACCGAATGATCCTGTAACCGTATCGCTCGAGGTTGTCTGGCAAGGTTCGTCGTGGAAACAGGATGCGCGCATGAGCGAAATCAGCATGGAGGGCTGCTTCATTGATTGTAAGGTTCAGGGTAGGGTACTGGGCGATATGGTTGAATTTAAAGTGCATTTGCCAAGTGGTCTGTGGGTGTCGTTGCGGGGTGTTCTCGTCCAGGAAGATTACCCTATGGGTTTCGGATTACGTTTCACGGGTCTGACGGATGGCGACAAGAGAGTGCTGTCAGAAGTTGTTATCGCGCACGGAGGTGATCCCGGCGAGTCGCACACTTCGCCTCAAGCCGTTGAAGTGAAAACTCCAGCACAGATTCCCGTGGAGCGTCGCCGCATCCTCGTCGCAGATGATGATGAGCTGACCTTGCGCATGGTGAGCGCCATCGTCGAGACAGAAGGTTATCAAGCAGTGTCTGTGTCAGATGGTCGGCAGGCACTTAGATTATTACAGCAGGATGCGACGTTCAGCGCCGCCATCTTTGACATGATGATGCCGCACCTTCAGGGCCTGGACTTGATCCTCTATATGAAAGCAGATAAACGATTGCAGCTTATGCCGGTAGGCATGATCACCGCTGAGCAAGATCCAAAGGTCTGGGTCGAATCGGTCTCGGCAGGTGCGAGCGTGTTTCTGCCAAAGCCCTTTACGCCGCCTCAAGTGCAGATGATGCTCCGCATGTTGACGAGCAAAGTTGATAATTTAGATATTTCATCAACTCAAGCGCCTGAGCATCCTCCAGCCAGAAAAAGCGTTGCCCTCTCGCTTGTCAGGTAATAACTATTCAAGTTAGTCAGCCCTTTAACTCACGGCCATCTCTTTTTACGGCGGAAAGAAAGCCGATTGGTCAAACCCCTGACTTTCCGGGAGTTTGGTTGAATTGATGAAGGGGTTGGGTTCGAGATTGTTGACTCTCCCCGCAGCAAGGAGCTACATAAATGAAAAGCGACAATATCAAGGTTCTCCTAATTGACGACGACGTAGATGATTTCATTCTCACACGCGAACTGTTTTCTATGGTGAATCTCTCCAATTATACACTTGATTGGGCAGCCTCTTATGAAGAAGGCTTGAAAATAGTTGAGTGCCGGAAACACGACGTGTGTCTGGTGGATTATCGGCTCGGTGAACGCAACGGCGTGGATTTAATTCGCGAGGCGCGGGAATCCCGGCTGACGACGCCAATGATCCTGCTGACGGGGCAGAACGACTACGACGTGGACGTGGAGGCGATGGAGGCCGGGGCGACGGATTTTCTAGTCAAGGATGAGACCTCCCCGGCACGATTGGAACGAACAATCAGATACGCGGTAGCGCTCAATATTGAGCGCTGCCGTGCGGAAGAGGCGTTACGCGCAGAGAGAGAATACTTCGGCCATATCATCTCTGCGGCCCCAACTGTTATCGTCGGAATCACTCCCGAAGGCACCACCACCTTTGTCAACCAAGCCATCCGGCAAGTAGCAGGCTATGAGCCGGACGAGTTGATAGGGAGAGACTGGTGGCGCGTCTTATATCCCGACGAGGAATACCGTCAAGTCGAACGGCTACTCAAAGATTTCGAGCATGGCGCGGTCGTCAATTATGAAATGGAACTCACAACCAAAAACGGCGAGAAGCGGTGTGTGTCATGGAACTCAGTTAACCGCCTTAACGAGCATAATGAATTAGTCGAAATCATCGGGATCGGGAACGACATCACTGAGCAGGTGCTTTCACGGCGCAGGCTGGAGACGACAGAAGATCAACTTCGACAATCGCAGAAACTCGAATCTGTCGGGATGCTGGCTGGCGGAATAGCGCACGACTTCAATAACCTTTTGACGGTCATCACGGGATACTCCGAACTCATGCTGAGACGTCTGGATAAGGTCGATCCGCTCGCACGGAATGTCGAAGAGATTAAGAAAGCCGCCGAGAGGGCCACTTCATTGACGCGCCAACTACTTGCCTTCAGCCGCAAGCAAGTGCTTCAGCCCAAAGTGCTTGACCTCAACTCTGTTGTTGCGAACATAGAAAAGATGCTCGGGCGACTTGTCGGTGAAGACATGGAGCTACGCACCTCGCCGGGTGCGGGACTGGGCCAGGTCAAAGCCGATCCCGGACAGATCGAGCAGGTCATCTTAAATCTGGTGGTCAATGCCAGAGACGCCATGCCCAAAGGCGGCAAGATCACCATTGAGACGGCTAACGTGTATCTGGATAATGAGTACGCGCGCGAGCATATCGCTATTCAACCCGGCTGGTATGCGATGTTGGCTGTAACCGACACGGGATGTGGCATGGACGCGGAGACACAGAAATACATCTTCGAGCCGTTCTTCACGACGAAGGAGCAAGGCAAGGGAACAGGCCTCGGCCTCTCCACCGTCTACGGAATAGTCAAACAGTCAGGCGGTAACATCTGGGCTTATTCGGAGGTCGGCGTGGGCACGACTTTTAAGATTTACCTTCCGCTGGTTAACGAGCAAGTCTCGGAACCTGAACCGGATGCCGCGCGGCCGGAAAAAGTTGTGGGCACTGAGACGATACTGCTGGCGGAAGACGAAGAGATGGTACGAAATCTGGCGAGAGAGAGTCTCAAGATGCACGGGTACACAGTGCTGACGGCGGCAAATGCGGGGGAGGCTCTGTTGATCTGTCAACAACATGTGGGGACGATTCACCTGCTGATGACTGACGTGGTGATGCCGCGGATGAGCGGCAAGGAACTGGCGGAGCAGTTATTGAGGTTACGCCCCGAGACTCGCGTCCTTTACATGTCGGGCTATGCGGCTGATGCCATAGTGCATCACGGCATCTTAGACAAAGACATCGCCTTCATCGGGAAGCCGTTCACGCCCGACGCCCTGGTGCTTAAGGTAGTAGAAGTATTGCAGCAAGATAGAAGTTCTTTCAGCAGCCTGTAGGATGCGCGACACAAAGACGGGTGCTGAACGTATCCGTCACAGCGCCGGGCAGGGTGAGGATGTCAGGCGCGCCTCACTGGTGAAAACTTGTGAGAAGAAGGCGGCGAGGTTCCCAAAGAGCTTCGCCGCTTTTCTCTTGTCATCTATGTCTGACTTTGACTAATAAGCACCTTCAGCATGTAGCTCATCTGTGCTGGCGTGAATGGCTTTGGCAGGAATATGCCTGCCCCGGCGGCGAAACTGTCGCGCCACAGTTTCGGATCTTGCTCGGCAGTCATTATCCCGACCGGTATGTGCTGCAACCGTTCTTCAGTCTTCATATATCGCACAAGCTCCAATCCTTGCATGTGCGGCATCACCATATCAAATATAGTCGCGACATAATGCGCGTCAGATTGCAGGATGTCATGCGCTTCCTGTCCGTCCTTCGCCGCGACCACCGCGTAGCCCTCTCTCTGTACAATCGCAGTCGTTAAATGCCTGGTCGTGGGATCATCATCCGCTATGAGCACACGACGCACGTACTGCGATATCTGCGCGGGCGTTTTCGTTTGGCCCTCAACCACTGAGTCAAGGAAAGGCGATGTCTTTCCACCGTGCGCCAAAACAACTTGTTCAAGCAGGATTTGCTCTTCCCCTGCAAGATTGGTAAAGCGTAGACCAAAGCCGAAGCTTGGGGCGCAGTAAACTATTTCGCCGTACAGTTGCACCCAAAGCCCCATCGGCAGGCGGACCTGGAAGACCATTATCTCGCCGACGCTCACATGTGCGATGCTATCAACGAAACAACCGCCCAGGCTAAGGTCACTAATCCGTGCGTCGCGTTTCCCGGATGAAGATTCCAACACTATTCCCAGCGATACAGGGATACGTTCATGCTGTCTCGGCGTGTCCCACATTAACCGTTCTCGGTGCCTCCATTATGTTAACCAGACTTTCTACTTTTCATTTCTGTTCTTATCATAACTTGCAGCCTTGACTATTGGCTCACCCTTCATAAATATCGCTTTGAGGTTCAACACACAATACCAAATCTCAGCGGCAGTTAGAATTCCTTTTTGCTCTGCCCAATTTGGTTCTGGAGAACTTTTGGCAAACGCCTCACAATCGTGACACCACGTCAGAGATGTCCCCTTTTGTTTACCAGCAGTCAGATTAGATTCTCAAGGTTTTGCATGCGCCCCCTACTAAATAGTTTCAAGATTAAAACCCCCCGCTCTAGGCGCGACCGTGAGATAGCGCTCTAACACTACCGCGAAGGCCATGGCCTTCAAAATATCAGTTGCCTCCTTAAAGTTAGTCATAAATCGGTGGTCAACCGGGTTATTTTTTTTGTCTCTTGACTTTACAGACAGTCCCTAGCAATCAAGGGATTGGCGTATTTCTGTGTTTGGCGTATTATGAAGCACCTCGACAAGTACCACAGTGTGGATTCTTCCTCGTCGAATCTCCTTGCCGTGGACTCGATATTAGACTGGAGAACTCTCACATGATTGATGATCCCGTCAAAGTAACCCCTCGTAAAACAGCACCAGAGGACTTGCAGACTTCGGAAACCCGCTACCGGCGACTTTTTGAATCTGCGCGGGATGGAATACTGATTCTTGATGCCGTTAGTCGAAAAATCACCGACGTGAATCCATTCATGGTCGAGCTGTTGGGCTACTCGCGGGATGAATTCATAGGCAAGGAACTCTGGGAAATAGGTTTGCTCAAGGATGAGACGGCCAGCAAGCAAGCTTTTCGAGAATTGCAGGAGCAGGGTTATATCCGTTATGAAGATTTGCCTCTCGAAACTCAAGCTGGGAAGCGTCGTGAGATAGAGTTCATCAGTAACGTCTATGCGGAGGGAACGCGTCAGGTTATTCAATGCAATATCCGCGACATCACAGAGCGCAGACGGGCTGAAGTAGAGGTCGAACGCCTTCATGCAGAGCTTGAGCAACGTGTGAAAGAGCGGACGGCGCAACTTCAGTCGGCCAACCAGGAACTCGAAGCCTTCTCCTATTCGGTCTCACACGACCTGCGCGCGCCCCTCAGGCACATCAACAGCTTCAGCCTGGCGCTTTTAGAAGATTACGCGGATCAACTGGATGGAGTAGGCCAGGGCTATCTGCGAGAGTTGCGTGAAGCCAGCCAGGAGATGGCGCAGTTGATTGATGATGTGTTGCACCTGGCGCGCGTGTCGCGTAGCGAGATGCGACGGGAGGACGTGAATCTCAGCCGACTGGCAGAGGAAGTGATAGCTGAACTACAAAAAGGAGAACCTGAGCGCAAAGTGTCTGTCAGCATCAAAAAACCACTTGTGACGCACGGTGATCAACGCCTCTTAAAGATCATGCTCAACAACCTACTGGGTAACGCCTGGAAATTTACCTCCAAGCGAGAAGCGGCAGAGATTGCTTTCGGCCAGGAACAGAAGAACGGCGAGAGCTGTTATTTCGTCCGTGATAACGGCGCGGGCTTCGACATGACATACTCTGACAAGTTATTCGGAGTGTTCCAGCGCCTCCACACGACAAGTGAATTCGAGGGCACGGGTATCGGTTTGGCGACGGTGCAGCGAATTATTAGCCGGCACGGTGGCCGGGTATGGCCTGAAGGGGAGGTTGAAAAGGGGGCGACCTTCTATTTCACGCTTGGTGACTTCAAGGAGAGCGAGGATGGATAACAAAGTGATCCTACTGGTGGAAGATAATGCGAGAGATGAAGCCTTAACCCTGCGCGCCCTCAAGAAAAATAATATCGCCAATGAGGTCGTCGTCACGCGCGACGG
>JACCVS010000716.1 GCA_013698055.1 Acidobacteriota bacterium | reverse complement strand
GCGTGGTTGACGCCGTGCTGTCTCAGGATTTTGCCCGCATGCCCGTCTTTCTCGTCGGCGATGACAAGCAGGAGATGCTCGGTCGAGATGTACTCATCCTGCATCCCCTTGGCCTGCTTCTCGGCGGTTGTGAAAACCTGACTGAGGCGCGGACTGAAATATTGCTGGCCGCCCTGCACACGGGGAAAGCGCGCAATTGTCGCCTGCACGTCATTCAACACGACCTGCACGTTAGCGCCGAGCTTGCCGAGCACGGGGCGCACGATCCCTTCCGGCTGTTCGAGCATAGCGAACAGCACGTGCTCCGGCTCGACCTGTTGATTCTGATTGCGCTCTGCCGCTTCGATGGCCGATTGGATGGCCTCCTGGCCACGCAACGTAAATTTATCTAAACGCATAATAAAAAAACAGTGACAAGTGACAAGCGATGAGTGACAAGCAAGAATAAGCCTTTAACTTGTCACTTGTCACTCAACACTTGTCGCTGTACTTACTTACCTACCCGATGCTTTCATCGCATTGCCTGTTTTCTCATTCCCGGAACTTTCGGTCTTCGTTTCGATGGTGCGGGAAGCTTTGGCTTCATCGCCCTCGCCCTGAATCTCTATGCGCCGCGCTTTGACTTCCTCACGTTTTTGGAGGGTGACGCGCAGGACGCCGTTGCGATATTCAGCCGTGATGCCCTCTCCTGTTACGGTCGGCGGCAGGGTAAACGAACGCGTGAAAGAGCCGTAAGACCGCTCGACGCGGTGATAATTGTCCGACTCATCTTTCTTCTCAAAGCGACGCTCGCCGCGCAGAGTGATGATGTTATTCTCGAACGAAAGATCAAAATCCTCGCGGCTCATGCCCGGTAACTCCGCTTCAATCACAATCTGATCCTTGCTCTCGTAGATATCTACGTTCGGATTCCAGGCCCCGCGAGCGATGCCCTCATCGCCGAAAACACGTGACAGATTGGTGGAAAACAGGCGATTGACTTCGTCCTGAAGGCTGCGTAAGTCGCGAAACGGGTCGTAACGAACGATGCTCATAATGAACTTCTCCCTTTCCAGTAGTTCTTAATTTTAGGCTAACTCCAGCCAAAATCCTATGAACTTATGAAGGTTTTGGCTGATGAGCACAGGCGGATAATAAATCCTGAGTCTCTTCTTGTCAAGTCTGATGGAGGGAAATTTTTTGCGTCATCTTGAACACTATCAAGAAAGCAGTGTCACAGAGCCAAGTTGCAAAATAATTGAAGTTAGATCGTGCGAGATGATATGTGCGGGCTTCAATCAAACCCGAAGAATCGTTTGATCGAGGCGATGATGCCTTCGGATTCCACTTCCACATTATCTCCATTTTCAGGTTTTGCGTTAAGACCGACTTTTCGCTCGGCAATGATGTGGCTGAGGGAGTCAACGAGGTCAGGATTGGTATCGAAAAGATGTTTCATCGCCTGATGGCCTATTTCCAGAACTTCCGTTTCTTCCAAAGCAACGACGTTTGCGGCTCGCGGCTCGCCCGTAAAGAGAGCCATCTCGCCGAAAAAGTCGCCGTCTTTGAGTACGGCGACGGTGCGCGGTTTACCGTTATCGGTAATCTGTACACTGACGCGCCCGCCATGCACGACGAACATGCTTGAGCCTTCGTCGCCCGCGCGGATGACAATTTCGCCGGGCGCAAAAACGTGGCTGACTGAGGCTCCGGCCAGCCGCGCAGTTTCTTCAGTGGAAAGAGGCGCGAAGATGTCAACGGCAGAAAGCCGCTCGATGAAGCCGCTCCCGTCCATCTGCGTGCCGTCCGCCTTTGTCTTGCGCTCGACGTGCAGGGTGCGCGTCGGGAAGGCAAAGTTCAGCCCGGCGCGGCGGAATGCGTACCAGACGCGCTGGCGGACGAGCGCGTCCGTGTCGTTATATTTGGCGTAGTCTATCAGCCAGTATTTGATTTAGTACTCCACGCCGCTATCGCCGAGGTTGCGGATGCGGACGATGGGCGTGATCTTCGGCGAGACATTATCCGCCTCACGCACGGCTTCGCGAACGATATGGATGGTCTTGGCGGGAGAATCTGTATAGAGGGTATTGAAAAAGACGAGGCGCGCGTTCAAATTGTCACGTGGGCAGACCTCGATGGCTTCTTTAGAGACGCTGCTGTGGCTCGCCAGCACAATATGGTTGGTGAAGGTTCTGATCTTGACCGCGCGCCAGGTAATGCTCTCGACAACGCCGGTGCGCTGGCCGACCGTCACCACATCGCCCACCTGAAAAGGTTTATCCGCGTGAAGGGAAATGCCCGCGAAGAAATTGCCCAGCGTGTCCTGTAGAGCCAGACCGATGATCGCACCGACCACAGCCGACGTGGTGAAAAGAGCGCCGAGTCCGACTTCCGGGTAGAACTGCTTGAAGATGACGACGAAGCTGACGATATACGCGACTATCGAGAAGATATTACGAATCAGCGAGGGTGCTTCGTAGCCTCTGCGAAGGCGAAAAATCGTCCCGAAGATGAGGTCAGCCAGCGCCCGAATGATGATGATCGCCAGACTCATCCAGAGCGCGAGCCTGACCAAGTATAGCACCGTCTGGAAGGATGCGGTCGCCTGAGCTTCGGCCTCCGGCGAGGAATACTGCCCATGCACAAAGCGCGCTCTGAGCGAAGGCTCGAACATGTGCAGGAGGTAGAGCGCCAGCACGACAAAGGCTGCCACTAAGAGAAAGAAGATGAAACGATTTTTGGAGCGGGGACGGGTCACAGCAACGGTGATTCCTCTGAAGACCAATCAGGCAAGTCCGAGTGCTTGGCGACTCCTTTTACCATTATCGGGCGACATTTGCGAGCGGAAAAAGAAAAACAGCCCTGCTTACTTCGGAAAAATGCCCGGAAAGATTTTCGTCACGATGAAGAATAGCGACAGTGCTGAGACGATAATCGCGGTCAGCCACGCGGCAACGTTATAAATGAGGCCGTTCGTGTGTTCACCCATCACTTCTTTATCATTGACGAGGCGCAGGATAGCGATGAGCAGGACGGGCAACAGCAATCCGTTGATGACCTGCATGTTCAAGAGAGCATCAATCAGCGGCAACCCCGGCATCATCGCCACAACTGCGCCGACGACCACAAGCGAAGTGAAGATGCCGATAAAGATGGGCGCTTCACGGAAACTCCGCGAGACGCCTTTCTCATATCCGAGAGCCTCGGTAATGGAATAAGCGGTCGCTAGCGGTAGCACACCTGCCGCCAGCATTGAGGCTCCAAATAATCCGATGGCGAAAAGCGCTCCGGCGTAGCGACCTGCCAGCGGCTCCAGCGCGCGCGCGGCGTCTGCGGCTGTCTCAATATGTTGCGGCGGGGTTTGTGTGTGCAGTGTTGCCGCTGTCGAAATGATAATGAAGAAGACGATCATCATGGCGAAGATAGTGCCCGTCCACACGTCCGCTCGCGTCCACTTGTAATCTTCCGGCGTGACCCCTTTCTCGACGACCGAAGATTGTACGAAGACCTGCATGTAAGGCGAGATGGTCGTGCCGACAACCGCGACGAACGTGAAGAGAAAGGCGGCACTGAAATCAAAGCTGGGTCTGACAATCGCGCGGGCGACATCTCCCCAGACGGGCTTGGCGAGAAAGGCAGAGATGATGTAACCCAGAAAGACAAGGGACATCACAAGGAAGACGCGCTCGACGCGCTTGTACGAACTCTTGACTACGAGCCACCAGACGGCAAAGGCGGCCAGTGGAACGGAAACATAACGTGGAATCCCGAAGAGTTCGCTCGCCGCAGCGATGCCTAAAAACTCGGAGATGGTGACGCCGCCGTTGGCAATCAGGAGCGCGAACATGACGAGCACCATCCAGCGCACGCCGAAGCGCTCGCGGATCAACTCGGCCAGACCCTTGCCCGTAACAGCGCCCATCCGCGCGCACATCTCCTGCACGATACCGAGGCTGATTGTGATTGGAATAAGAACCCAGAGGAGGCGATAGCCGTGATCCGCGCCCACAGATGCGTAGGTCGCGATGCCGCCCGCATCATTGCCGGCGCTGGCCGCGATCATGCCGGGGCCTAAAATCGCAAGGTAGGCGAACAAGCCTTTGCGCGCCGAGAATGTCCGCCGCACACTGCGAGCGCCGCGCCGCAGTAAGCGACGCCCGGCAGCACCAACGGCTGTGCGCGACTCTGCCATTTGGAGGTTCCCCGTCGTTCATGAAACTCTTAAATACGATGATACCCAAAAGCCTTGAGTTTGTATTAGGGAATCTCGATGACTTTGAGTTCTTCCCACTGAGGTTCGGTGATATTTACCACTTCCATCAAGACGGGCGTGTGATGATGCCCCGTGATCGCGTGTGAGAGTTTACCCTTGACCGTCACGCGCATTTTTCGTCTGACAAAATTTTTATAGAGAGCGTACTGTTTTCCCGTCAGGGTCAATTGTAAGTCTGTCACGCCGCTTTCGGCATCATTGTCCACGCTGGCCGTTGTGCAAATGGGTTTGGCAAGATGAAGCACCCAGTACTTCTCCGGCTTATCGCCCTGCCTGATACTCTCGTAGTTGGGCGGCCCCGGAAAAGTCTTCCTGCTGATTGTACCGGTCAATCGCACTTCTGTAGGCTCGTAGGAAAGGCAATCGCCTTGCGCCGCAGCATAAACAGGAGCAATGAAGAGAAATAAGAAGAGCGTGGAAAGCCGCGCGCACATTTTCACAGCCATTCGCAGAATCCTCTCTGTCGGCATTGATGATCGCAGCCGCGTCCTGCAACGCGCGGGCAATTTTGATTTCTTTTCCGTTGATCGTTAACTGAAAGATAGATATTACCATAACCACGACGAAACACAGATTGTGATGATGAACCCTTCAACTGAGGGTTATAAAATGCAACGGCGACATGAAGACTCTCTGGCTTCATGTCGCCGTTTGTTGACTCGCAGCGCGCTCACCTCGAACCTCGCGTCTTTGGTAAACGTCTTTCGGTACGCTTACCTCCGACGCGGATTGAGAGCTATCGCTGTTTGCTTTGGCGCGGGTTCCCTGATATTTCGCGCCAGCGTGAGTTCGCTGCGAGACTTCGGTAGCTCAAGACCTGTGGTATCCGCAGTCATCCAGACCTGTGAGAGGAAGTATTGATTGCCATAGTGCTTGAAGACCAGCATTGCTGTCTCATTCGGTTTGCCAGACTGGACGGGCATGGTTAAGACGATTCTGCTCATGCGGCCATCTACGCTTTTAATCGACAGCGCAGCCTGATCAGATTGTGGATTCAGGCGTGTGATTCTGTACGCACCGGCAGGGAAAATCTGTCCCGCAATGGCGAACGAAAACGGAATGTTCGCTTGTTGCTCGTGATTGGATTGAGCGCTGGCGGACGAAACTGCGAGAATCGAAAGTAAACCGAGCATCAAGAGGGTTTTGAAATTTTGCTTTTTCACGGGTGATCTCCTTCGTGTCTATAAAAATTGGGGTAGC
>JACCVS010000748.1 GCA_013698055.1 Acidobacteriota bacterium | reverse complement strand
CCCGGTGGCCATCGAAGTGCAAATCAGTAATTTGTCCCTCACGAGAATCCAGTATCGCACGGCTGAATACGCGCGCCGGGGGATTTATGTGTTGTGGCTTCCTCTTCAGACGACAGATTCCAAGCGGGAGCTATATTTGCCCTCTCCCTGGGAGCGATGGCTTCACGTCGCGTATTTCGGGAGAGTCTATTACTGGCTCGAAGGCGTGCGAATTCTCCCGATTCACTTTCGTGATTATCACGCGCGCGTCAGAGGCCGGACGCGCGATTATCAAAAGCTCTCGCGAAAGGTGGTTCCGATTAAAGGAGATGTGGTTACTCTGATTGATGATTTCCGACCCTTGTCAAGGCAGGCCTGGTCAGGAGGGCGAATTTCCATTCCTCCGGCTAAGCTCTTCATAGATTCGCAAGCTGATTGGTATCTCCGGGTTGTTTGATCGTGGATTAGCTGAAATCCTGGCAAACACACCACAGCAGATGAGCAGAGACGATTCCAGCCCCGGTGTTCGGTCATTCCAGTAGATAGATACATACGGGACGAAGCCGCCGCCATCATCATCAGAGGTTAGTGCATTCTAAACGGGCCGCCATGAGGCTCCGGCTCCATCTCAGGTTGAGTGGAATCCTGGACGACCTCGTGCATCTCCAGGACGTTTGATTTGGGAAATGCTTCTTTCGGCAGGCTCCCGGACTGAGCGTGGCCCTTAACGAAGGCGTCAGAACGCACCCAGTTAAGAAAGTCCTGGCGGCTCTTCCAGATGGTAAAAACCACGTACGGATCGCCGTCGTTGACTGGGCGCAGGACTTGATTGGAAATGAACCCGGGCATCTGATCCACGAGTGCTGCCCGCTCTCGGAACCGCTGCTCGAAGGCGTCAGCATATTCAGGATTGACGTAAATACGATTGGCGACAGTTATCATTTTGAATGCTCTCCACTTCGGGCAAACTTTTGGCGCGAGCTTGATCAGTGCTGCCTGGGCTAAAACTCCACCACACCCTGAGCAGGTCAAGCCTCAATAAAAGTTTCTGGCCTGTGAACGTAACAATAGTCCATATACCACCAACATGCGCAAGCTCATTCACCTTGCCTATGCTGTATTGAAGAGCGGCAAGCCTTATTGGCCGCAGTCGTGCGGGCGCTGCCGTGTAGAATCTGTCCCATAGTGCCTCCTTGGCAGGTAATGATAAGCAGACTACCCCCTCACACTGTGGGACTAAACACCTAATGGCCCTACTTTGGTCGTGGTCTCAAATCGTTGGACGGCGTAGCGGGCGGGGGCAACCATTACTTGCCCGCACCAGCCTCACCCGAACACATTAAGGCTCACCGTCCGAACCTGAACCTGTACTCGGCGGAGCCCAAGAACCCATTGATGATGACCTTGTCATCCTTAGTTCGGTTGAAGATTTCAATCCACGTCAGGTAGGCCGCATCGGGGTTACGCCTCAAGAACCCGAAGTAGTTCATCACGATGAAGGCCTCGTCGTAATACTTCGTCATGACCTCCGCGCTCTCAACGAACTGGCGAAGCACTTGATTCCTCGTCAACGTGTTGTTGGTCAGCCCCGCGATCCATTCGGCGCGTCTCGGGTGGTTCGCCAGTCCCGCAGTCGCCAGGAGTTTGTCGAGGAAGGCGGTTGGATTGTTCAAAGTCGAATCGTACAAACTCTTGAACTCCTGACGATTCATGAACTCTCCTGTGTAGGCCTCCTTATTCACTTCCAGGTCGGAGTCGCTCAGGAACCCCGAAACTTTAGCCATATCGGGGATGAACTCACCGTATGTTGTAATTCTCCCCAAGCTGGCCGAGAAGAAGCGATAGACGAAATAGCCCCTGTCTCTGAATTCCGCGCTCCTGACGAAGCCCATCGCCACGGCGTTGCGGTCGCAATCCGTCGGGGTTGAGCAGTGGTTGAGGATGGCCAGCCAGTTGTTAACCGCTCCCGGCTCGGGTTCGCGTCCGAGGAAATCTATGTAGAGCTGGCGAATAAAGAATGCGTCCGATTCGATTGGGTTCGACTCCGTCCCGTTGTCAGCGTCGTTGATGGTGATAGTAGCTGTGTTGGGCGAACCCAACTCCGCGCCGACCGCGTTCGAGAGCGCAATCGAGAAGACCTCGCTCCCACCCTCCATGTAAACGTCATTGACGACTTGGATTGAGATATTTTTCGTGCTTTCTCCCAACGCGAACCTGAGCGTGCCCACGGTGGTGGCGTAGTCGCACCTGCTTGAGGCATTGCCTGTTACCTGGCAACGCTGCCTCCCCCTTTTCTGGTAAGAGCCTGAGCAGCATCAGACGAAGCTGAAGCGGGCGTTCCCTCTGAACAGCCTGGAACGCTGCCCCAGCCGACGAGGTCAACAATAGAGCCACCAGTAGGGCAAGAACCATTTAACTGAGTTTGATTATTAACCAGCGCGAGCTTGCCGCCCGCCGCGTCAATGTCGGTGTTCGAGCCGATTTTATCCGGGGCAGGTAAATTATCGCCACTACCGCCCACGCCGCAACTTAGCTGTATCAGGTAATATTGCCCTGGAGCAATTGAACCGCTGAGGTTCGTCTGGTTATTTACGTCTCCAAAGCTGCCGCCCGAAGACGCATACTGAATTGAATAAGCTGATACATCAACCGGCGAAGTCCCTGTATTATAAAGCTCGACATAATCACACTTAAAAGTCGCGCCGCTATTGCCGCCGTGACCATAAATCTGGCTGATGACGATGTCGGGCGAACCGGCTGCCTTAACAACCGGCGGGATCGAGAGAAAATGGTAACCAATGAGAAAGAAGACTATGAGAAGACAAAGGAGAGTCAAACGCAGGTTTTTCCTGTGACGACCTGGTGAGGGGATCAGCATCATAGATGGCTGCATTTTATTTCCTTTATTCATATTGACTCCGCTAAAAGCATGGCTCAGAGGCTGGCGACGCACGACCTTATCGTTTTGCAAGGCTTTCCTACCCGGAACATTAACCGCGCGCGGTTCACCACACTCTTCCGCAATATCTTCGCACGACACGCGCAGTTATGGTTACTATCATCGTTCCAAGGTTAACCCAGGCAGGATTAATCGTAAAACGCGATAGCATTTAAATACATGGAGTTTATAGTTTAGTCGGGTAGTCAAAACCACCACGTGATCATTACAGCGTCAAACGGCCTGAGGTCGCTGTGGTGGGAGGGCAGTTTGCACATTGCGCGCGTGGGAATGCGTTACGGCTTCGCCCGCGTCCGAGATCTCCTGCAACCTCATCTTCGAGGTCATCATAGTGTTATTACTTTTAGCGG
>JACCVS010000741.1 GCA_013698055.1 Acidobacteriota bacterium | reverse complement strand
GGGCTATACTGGTCGGGGTTAAAGGAATCAAATGAGGGATGAGGAGGAAGCCGTTGGGGGTTAAAGATACTAGGGGGGTGGCGGAGGCGTATGTTAAGACGCCCGCGAATGCCTGGTTGATGGGTATCATAGCGTGGGCTGTGCCGGGAGGAGGGCATTTTTTGCAGGGCAGGTGGGTGAGGGGCTTGGTCGTGGCTTCAGCCGTCTGCGGCATGTTCCTGATGGGGCTGCTCTTTGGAGGCCATCTGTTTGGACTGAATGGGGGAGAGGGAACTTCCAATCTCTTACAGTTGCCGCCGATGATCGCTAATTTGGGAACCGGGATACTTTATTTGCTGTGCTGGGCGAGCAACACGGGGTTTTCGGAGGGCGCAGAATTCGCGCGGCGTGCGACATACGAATACGGCAACACATTTTTGCTAACCGCAGGATTACTTAACTATCTGGCGATGCTGGATGCCTTCGATATTGCGGCAGGGAGGAAGCCTTGACACATCTACTGGTCATGATGCTATTTGCGATCATAGTCGCAGTGGTTTTCGGAGTGGTGGCGAGGAACACAGGGCGCGAAAGCATTCTTTATGGGCTGAAGGTCTTCGCAGAGTTCGTCGGAATAGGGTTGGCCTTAGCGTGGCTTCTCTATTTTTTACCTTTCTAACACTGAATCGCTTTAACTTGCGTCCGATAAAAATATTCTTCTTGCTGACCTTCATGAACAAAACTTATAATAATCAATGGGATTAATCGAGTCTGAAGGAATCGTCCTGCGCTCTTACAATTTAGCTGAGGCAGATAAGATCGTGGTCTGTTTGACCCGCACAGCCGGGGTTGTGCGAACGGTTGCCCGAGGTGCGCGGAGACTGAAAAGCCGTTTTGGCGCTGGTCTGGAGCCTTTTACAATTATCGCCCTGACATATTATGAGAAGGAAGGGCGCGAACTTGTATCTTTACGGCAAGCTGAGATCATACGCTCTTTCTTTGATCTCGCCGGAAGCGCCGAGAACGTGGCGGCACTCGCCTACATGAGCGAACTCGTGATGGAGTTTGCCCCACCACATGAACCAAACGAAAAACTTTTCAGGATGGTTCGAGCAGTCGTAGAAGCTCTGGCGAACACGCCAGGTGATCTTTCAGCGTTGGTGCGTTACTTCGAAGTATGGACACTTAAGCTCGCGGGCTTTCTTCCGGATATGATCTCATGCATGGGATGTGCGAAAAAACTGGGTGAGGCTTCGCCTATTTACCTTAACGCCGAGTTTAAGGCACGCTGCCCGCAGTGCAGTAATCGTCTCGGAAAGGAATTCTCGGAGGCCGGACACAAACAATTGCGCTCGGCACAACGGCTCTCTCCTTCTGAATTTGCCAAAACGGCCAGAGCTGTCAGTGATGGGACAATGAATGAGCTTGCCGATTTATCTCAAGGATTAATCAGACGCGTTTTGGAGCGTCAGCCGCGCAGCCACATGAGCCTCCTTTGATTTCGTTAACTACGCTAAGTTCCTGACTCTTTTAAGCGACTCCTCGAATACTAATCACATGCGAATTAACGGCAGGTTGATCGGGCGATACATTATCTGGGCAATATTGCCTTACCTGTCGCTGTCTCTACTGCTTTTAACAGCGATCCTTTTTGCCCAACAGACTGGCCGTTTTGGAGAATTGCTGGTTGAGGCCCGCGTTCCCCCCGCCATCATAGCTGACCTGGCAATTTCAGTATTACCCAACGTGCTGGTTTTTACCTTGCCGATGAGTCTCCTGACAGGCATTTTAATCGGATTCAGTCGAATGGGGAGCGACAGCGAACTGGTGGCTATGCGCTCAGCAGGCGTGGGAACCTGGCAGATGTTACGACCCGTTCTGTTGATAGGCGCTTTATTAACCCTTCCAACACTCTACGTCAACCTGGAGATGACTCCGAGAGCTGCACGCGCGCTCCGGCATGTGGCCACACGGGCTGCGCTTTATAAGCTGGATTCACCGGTGGAGCCTCGCTCGTTCAGCGTCATTGGTGCGCGGGACTCTCGTCTGGCGGAAACTCCTGTCTACGTAATTTATGTTCGTGACGGCGACCAGCAACGTGGGCAATGGGGAAGAGTATTCCTGAACACGGAGCTGAAAGATGGCTCAATCAGAGTTGTCACCGCTCGTTCCGGGCGAATTGACTCGTCAGGCGAGCAATCGGAATTAGTCCTTAGTGATGTTGCTCTCACCACGCTGCCCGAAGCTAAAGCCTGGGGTCGGGGCGAATATGCCACAGAGCGACTGGATCAATGGCGGCTTATTCTTGACACGGGACGCAAAGAGTTGCTTGATCGCCTCAACCAAAATGAAGCGGAGACAAGGCTGAATGAGATGGGGTGGAGTGCTTTGTCACGCTCTGCTAGTTCAAAACCCGGTGTTGACAGTCGTGAAGCGGCAATCACGCTGCACAAACGACTGGCACTCTCACTTTCGCCCCTCTCGTTTGCTTTTCTTGGAGCAGCGCTGGGAATGCGTGTTAGAAAAGGGGGGAGGGGAATAGGTGTCCTGCTGTCGCTGTTGGCAATACTCATCTTCTATCTGGTGATGCTTGCGGGAGAGCAGATGGCACGTGCAGGATCGGTCGCCCCTTTTGTGGGGGCTTGGCTGGCTTCATTTGTCACCTTAATTTGCGGGTTTAGTTTATTGCTGGTTAAACGTACAGATTTTCTGAGACGACGGAAAGACAGTGCCACAAGGAAGCAGCAAATAGTTTTAGCAGCCAACCCAAAATGGCCAACGCCAGGTGACTTGAGGGCGCGTTTATTGAGTTTTCCGAGCCTGTTGGATGTGGATATTTTGCGCAAGATCGGGTTGAGCTTTACGGTGTCTTTCATCTCTCTGATAGCGATTTTCCTGATATTTACGCTTTTTGAGCTTTGGCGGTTTGTGATAACTAAAGGGATTGGATTTGCAGTGGTCGGCGAGTACTTATTATTCCTTCTACCTCTGGTCATCGTTCAATTACTTCCCGCCAGCGTTTTAATTACAATGCTGGCGACCTATGCCTTAATTGCAAGGCGAAACGAAGCTGTGGCCTGGTGGTCAGGGGGTCAAAGCGTATACAGACTAATGCTACCCGGGGTGATCTTTGCCATGTTTATTGGCGGTGGCCTCTGGGCTGTGCAGGAGCGGTTAATGCCACAGGCCAATGTCAGGCAGGATGCGTTGAGAACGCATATCAGGGGTGGGGTCTCACAAGCTACTATTGGATATGATAAGCAATGGCTGGCCTCCTCCGAGGCCGAGCGGTATTATTCGTATGTCTATGAAGAGACTGGCACATTACGCAATCTTGCGGTTTATGACTTTGATTCTGCCGGCATTCATCTGGTCCGAATTATGACAGCACAGTCGGCTTACTGGGATGGCAAAGGCGGTCAAGTTGAGCTTCGCGATGTGATTTCGCTGGGCCTTCAACAGTTAGAGAGAGGTTGGAGTAAGCGTGATCGCCTCAAGATGGAAACAACGGAATCTCCCGAGGTATTTAAGCCAGCGACGGATAAGCCTTCGCATTTAAGCGCACGTAACTTAAGCAATTACATAAAAGCCCTGAAAAAGCGTGGTGCCAGCACGGCACCTTTAGAAGTTGCGCTGCAAAAGAAGTACGCCGGGCCGTTTGGGATCGTGGTCATGGTCTTAATTGGAATGCCTCTGGCGCTTACCTTTGGGCGCAAGAGTACGATCATTGCGTTGTGCCTTGCTATTGGTCTGGGGATTATCTTTTGGGGCGTAACAGGCGGGTTTCAACAACTGGGAGAATACGGCCTTTTACGGCCAATCGTGGCCGCCTGGTCGCCAATTATAATTTTTGCGGCATCCGGCATCTATCTTTTATTCCGCGCTCGTACCTGACTTTAAACGGGAATTACTTCTTAATTTGTCACTCCGCGATTTCCATCTTTAAGTGCCCATCTCCCAACTCGAAAGATATTCCAATTGCTCCGCTGTCATTTTATCAATCGAAATACCCAGAGCGCGCAATTTGAGACTTGCTATCTCCGTATCGACTTCCTGAGGCAGGAGATGAACGCCCGGCTTTAATTCACCCTTTTTCCTGATCAGGTACTCTACTGAAAGAGCTTGGTTGGCAAAGCTCATATCCATCACGCTCGCCGGGTGTCCTTCAGCTGCTGCCAAGTTTATTAAACGTCCCTCACCAAGCACCATCACGCGATGACCCGTTCTCTTGAGTACGTATTCTTCGACAAAGGGTCGAAGAACAGTCGGCGCGCTGGACATCTCTTTGAGCGCAACGAGGTTCAATTCCAAATCAAAATGCCCACTATTGCAGACAATTGCCCCATCCTTCATTAAGTCGAAATGTTGGCCATCTATGACGTGCCGATTACCGGTGACCGTAACGAAGATATCTCCTAACGGTGCTGCTTCCATAATTGGCATCACGCGAAAGCCATCCATAACAGCTTCAATGGCTTTGATCGGATCAATTTCGGCAATGATGACGTTTGCTCCCATCCCGCGGGATCTTAAAGCCACGCCCTTGCCGCACCAGCCATATCCAATCACAACCATCGTTCGCCCGGCCAGGAGAATGTTGGTGGCTCTGATAATTCCGTCAAGCGTGGATTGTCCGGTCCCATAGCGGTTATCGAAGAAGTGTTTTGTTTGAGCGTTATTGACTGCCATGGCCGGAAACGCCAACACACCGGCGGCTTCCATAGAACGCAGCCGCACGATGCCCGTTGTTGTTTCCTCGGTTGTGCCAATGATCTCTCGTACCTGTTGGCCACGCTCTTTGATCAGGGTTGCCACTACGTCCGATCCATCATCGATGATGATTTCCGGATTAAAATCCAGAGCTGTTCGGACGTGCCGATTGTATGTTTCGGTCGTTTCCCCTTTAATAGCGAAGACAGGCACGCCCCAGTCATTGACGAGAGAGGCTGCGACATCGTCCTGAGTTGAAAGGGGATTGGAGGCGATGAGGAGTGCGTCGGCTCCGCCAGCTTGTAAAGCCCTGACAAGATTCGCTGTTTCCGTAGTAACATGGGCGCAGGCGATCAAGCGGACACCCTTGAGAGGCTTCTCTTTAGCAAACCGTTCGCGGATCAGGCGTAGAACAGGCATCTCTCGCTCAGCCCATTCGATCCTCTGCTTTCCATCATCAGCTAGTTCAACGTTTTTAATGTCGTAGTCAAACGACCTGCTTACAGCCATTTATCATGTCCTCTTTAAAGTATAAAATTAAGAATTGAAAGCTGTTGCCTATGATAGCGCGCAACTTGTTTATATGCCCGCAGCTTCACGTAACACCTCAGCCTTATCCGTCGCCTCCCAGGAGAAGTCTTCGCCGTCACGACCAAAATGGCCGTAAGCGGCTGTCGCTTTATAAATGGGACGCCTTAAACGTAAATCTTCGATTATTCCTTGCGGAGTTAAGCGGAAATGCTCACGGATTAGAGTTGCTATCTCGGATTCCGCCAATCGACCGGTTCCACCCGTATCAACAAGGACAGAAACAGGGTCGGCAACACCTATGGCATATGCCAATTGGACAAGACATTTTTCAGCTAAACCGGCAGCCACAATATTTTTCGCGGCATGACGTGCCATATAAGCGGCGGAACGATCAACTTTTGTCGGGTCTTTTCCTGAAAAAGCCCCGCCCCCGTGCGGAGCATACCCTCCGTAGGTATCAACTATTATTTTACGTCCCGTCAGTCCCGCATCGCCCTGTGGCCCTCCCGTAACAAATCTCCCGGTGGGATTAATATGGTATTTCGTGTCCTTATCCAGTAACTCGTGGGATACAGTACCATTAATTACCTTCTCGAGGATTTCCGAGCGTAGTTGCTCATTTGAAACATTTTGGTCGTGCTGTGATGAGATAACTACGGTTTCAACCCTGAAAGGTCTTCCATCTCTGTACTCTACCGTCACCTGGGATTTCCCGTCAGGGCGAAGATAGGGAAGGTCGCCGGATTTACGCACTTCCGAGAGGCGTCTGGTAAGGCGGTGGGCGAGTTGAATTGGCATCGGCATTAATTCTGGCGTTTCGTTACAAGCGAACCCGAACATCAAGCCCTGATCGCCAGCGCCACCCGTATCAACACCCATCGCTATATCTGGGGATTGTGTGCCAAGAGCAGATAAGACACTACACGTATCACAATCAAAGCCATATTTAGCGCGTGTATAACCAATTTCTCTAATGGTTTCACGTGCAACCCTTGAAAAGTCCACGGTTGCAGAGGTTGTAATCTCGCCTGCGAGGACAACCAGCCCTGTTGTTACAAGTGTCTCGCAAGCAACTCTGCCAGTCGGATCCTGTTCCAAAATAGCATCGAGAACGGCATCTGAAATCTGATCGGAAATTTTATCCGGATGACCTTCAGTAACAGATTCTGAGGTAAATAAATAGCTTCCTTCTGTGCTCAACCTTATCCACTCCTTGCTGTTATTAAATAGATCCCTGAATTAGCCAAAAGACCGCGTACTGTAACAGCACTCTTTCGGGGTGTCAAGGTGTCCAAAGGTGTTCACATGAAACAAAGGCCTAATTAGTGTTTTGGCATTCTGTTGGATAAACAACCACGCTGGGACAGCGTGGTAAACCACGAAATTGTTGTGGGTCTGGAGCTTTAGAAAGCGTCCTTTCAGAGTAAAGTTACGTTGGAAGAGTGCCGAATACGGGGCGGATCGCTGTTGGTGCGCTTATTCTAAGCCGCATAAACACGGCATGCTTCGCGCTAGACCAACAGGAAAATGGTGAGCCTGGGGTTGTACTCCAACAAGCTTTTAGTACCGGACAGCGTAATATATATTATCAGACCCAACAAATAGATAGTTTCTATTCAGGTAACCGGCTAAGTAATAGCAAACAAAGTACATAGAATCGTCATTGCCTTGTTGCGTCTTTCCTCTATTTTCCGTCATCATCTTTGTTTTCAAGCGTTTACGACGCTCGCGCACAACTCATTCGCCAGAGAG
>JACCVS010000113.1 GCA_013698055.1 Acidobacteriota bacterium | reverse complement strand
GCAAGACCGCTACGGGCGACTCCCCGAATCAGTCGAAAGACTATTCGATTACGCGCGGCTCAGGCGGCTGGCGGAAGAAATCGGCGTCATCTCGATTGATAGGACGGCGACGGGCGTTGCCATCAAGCTGGGAGAGAAAGCGCGCGTTGCGCCGGAGAAGTTAATGCAGCTTGTGGCGTCGCGCGAGGGAGCGAGTTTCACGCCGAACGGCGTTTTACGCCTAGACTTTAATGAAGAAGACACAAACGACGCTCTCGAAACCGCTCGTGGCGTGTTGCTGGAAATCAGGGCGGAAGATTAAACTCAGGACTCAGAACACAGAACTCAGGAGTCAGAATAAAAACTACAGCGGTTCTCCGCCTTTCATTCTGAGTCCTGTGTCCTGAGTCCTGTATTCTGCTTTTTATGCTAAGGAGTAATAAAACTGTGAAATCAAAATTATTTATGTTCGCCCGGACGGCGTTTGTTGCCGCCGCTTTGTTGTTAGTCTCAACGTCGGCGGCGCTGGCGCAGGAGGGCGAGCCTGTCGTCATTGATTCAGTGGTCGCTCAGGTCAACGGCGATGTGGTGATGCTCTCGACGGTCAAGCGCGAGGTCAAAGACGCCGTTGATGCTTTCAAGCAGCAGGGCGTGCCCGAGCCCAAGGCGATAGAAGAAGTAACCAAGCGCCAGCCCGAATTGATCGCCAGTCTCATCAACGAACTGCTTCTCGTTCAAAAGGGCAAGGAGTTGAACATGACCGAGGAGGTCGAGACCGAGGTTAACCGCGAGATGCTCAGGGTGATGACATCGCAGGGCTTCAAAGCCGTCAATGAGATGGAAGAGGCGATGCGCCGGGAGGGAATTGACCCGGCCACGATTCGCACGACGCTGCGGACGCAATACATGAAAAACGCTGTCTTGAGCCGCGAGGTTGATGCGAAGATTTACTTTGGTGCAAGCCAGGATGAGTTGAAGAAGTATTACGACGCGCATCGCGATAAATTCCGCAAGCCGGAAGTCGTTACCCTTTCGGAAATCTTTCTGAGTCTCGCAGGCAAGCCCGAAGCGGAAGTGCGCGTTCGCGCTTTGCAATTGCTCACGCAGTTGCGCGGAGGCGCAGACTTCGGCACAATCGCTGCCGCCAACTCCGAGCGCCAGGACCCGAGTGGCAATCGCATCGCTACACAGAACAAAGGTGTAGTCGGCACGTTCCCCTTGCCGGATTTGAAGACGGAGTTCGTCAACGCTATGAAGAACGTGCCGGTGGGCGGCGTCACGGATTTGATTCGCTCGGATGAAGGCTACCAAATTCTGCGTGTGGATGCGCGCACCCCGGCAAGCGATCCCAAGACTTTCGAGGAGAATCAGGTGCGCGAAGCGATCACGGTCGAGCGCCGTGACAAAGAGCGCGGCGAGTACCTCAAGAATCTGCGGAAGGAAGCCTACATCAAGCTCGCACCGGAGTATCAGGCGACCGTCGGGCCGCTGCTCACGACCAGCACACTGCCAACGGGAACGACCAGCTCAACCATCGCTCCTGCCACCACAAATCCGACGAACAAGGCCGAAGCGAGCGGCAGCAAGAAACCCTAAAAACAGCGAAAAGTGACAAGTGACAAGTTGAAAACTTTGTCTTGCTCGTCACTTGTCACTCGTCACTTGTCACTGTTTTCATGCGCCTTGATCTATTTCTGAAAGCGAGTCGTCTCGTCATGCGGCGCACGGTGGCGCAGGTTTTGTGCGACGCAGGGGTTGTTTCAATCAACGGCGCGCCCGCGAAATCCTCACGCGCGGTTAAAGTCGGTGATGAGATCAGTCTGCGCCGCCGTAATCATCTGCTCACCGTCCGCGTTTTATCGCTGCCCGCGACACGTCAGACTTCACGAAGCGACGCTGCCAGCCTGTACGAGATTTTAAGCGAGACGGTCGTGCCTTCTGAAGACTCAATGGATTAGAAGTTCGAGGCGCATGAGCGTCTGCTTTGGCGGCAGTATCGCCAAAGTCATAGCCCTCTCACTTATTCGTGCGGCCCGTAGCCGATGAGCGGCGCAATCTGGTTGGCTACATTATTGTTCTCGTTCCCTTCCGATACCTGTTGATGAACGTCCGCAGTGAATTGACAGGAAAGCTGCTCGCCAGCTTCCATGCGAAGAAGCTTGGTTTCGGTGGTGAAGTATATGTGCTGGTAAGTGTTGCTGAAGGGCGCAACCAGTTGCTCCATTGATTCGATCACCGAATTGTTCTTATAAATTTTTAGGCTCACATAGAACGAATTAGTGAGCGGTGCACCGGTGCGGCTAACGCGCACTCTGGCGCTATGCTCAAAGCAGTTGGGTTGTTCCCCGGTGACACTCAAATCCGTTCGGGCAGTCGTATTGGCCTTTGGCCTTGGTTTAACTGTGATCTCCGATTTTTTCTTGACGGTTGTCCCATCTTTCTGAACTCTCTGCGCGAGCGCCGCCAACGGCGAAGC
>JACCVS010000718.1 GCA_013698055.1 Acidobacteriota bacterium | reverse complement strand
GAGACGAGAACCACGATTAAAAGTAGAATTGATTTCCTGCTCACCCAAACACCTCGCAAACGAATTTGCAATGCCGGTCGCCGCACGAACAGTGGAAGTGGAAGGGGGATTTGCTGTCGCTTATACTACGTAGGTACAACTAATAACGCAAGGTTTTCATTCTGACCTTGCAGGAAGCGGAGTTTGCTCTTCATCCTCTTCCGCCAAGGCGTTGTAAGCACAGACGCGATTTCGCCCAGTGCGCTTGGCGCGATAGAGCGCCGTGTCAGCCAATTCTATTAACTCGATGGGATCGCGCGCGTCTTCGGGAAACGCGGCGACGCCGAGGCTGATCGCGATGCGATGAGTTTGCGGCTCAAGCTCCGCAGAACTGTGGCGCGTAATTTTGAAGTGATGCTCCTCGATGCCCGCACGCACGCGCTCGGCGGCGACTAACCCTTGCGCGTACTGTGCGTCGAGCAGAAAGGCCGCGAACTCTTCGCCACCGAATCGTGCCGCCACGTCGCCCGCCCGCAAAGCGCGCATGATGACTGCGCCGATTTCCTCCAATGTTTGATTGCCGACCAAGTGGCCGTAAGTGTCGTTGACCTGTTTGAAATGATCTATATCCATCATCAGGACGCAGAAGGGGCGCGATTCGGCTTCGGCGCGGGCGGCTTCGCGGCGCAACTCGGAAAAGAAGGACTTGCTCGTCAACAGTCCAGTCAATTCATCATGCACGAGCAGGCGATGAATCTGGCGCTGAAACTCGCGGTCAATCTCGTCGAGCATGTCGAAGCGCAGCAGGTGCTCGCCGACGACAATCTTGTCGCCGTCCTGCAAAAGAGCGTCCGTGACGAGTTGGCCGTTGAGCGTCGTTCCGTTGGTCGAGCCGAGGTCTGTGATGCGATAGCGGGTCAAGCCGGTTTGAGAATCGCGCTCAGTCGTGATGCGCGCGTGAAGGCGCGAGGCGCGGGCATCGTTGACGCGCACGTCGGCTTCAATTGCGCGTCCCATGATTACCTCATCACGGTCGAGAGGAATGGGAACGGCGAGCAGCTCACCGCGCAGGAAAACGAGCGCCGGGCGACGCTCCCGCCCACGACCAGGAATTTCCAGAGTGTCTTGATCGAGATTTTCGCTCAACTTGATTCGATGACTTACAGGACGAAAAATCCGGTAAATGCTTTTCTTCACGTATCAGGCAGGAGAACTTCTGCCACCTGACTTGTATTCTTCACCTCAATGCAGGCGCGCTCATCTTAGCCTGACAAAGGCCGTAGCAGCAACAATGTTATCGCCTCTTTCGGTCGGAAGAATTCTCGGGCGGCGGGCGTGCTTCTTTAGCGGAGCGTGCTTGTCGGGCGAACTGACTTGCTCCTATAATCATCGCACTCTTCGTAAACTTATATGGCGAACCGTCAAAAGGGCTGCGTGCTGCGAGGCTTTGAGAGCGCGACGATGAGGGATAAGAAGAAGTGAGAAAGTTGTTTCAAAGAATGATTGATGTGAAAGAAGAACCCACAACAGCGTGTCCCTGGGCGGGGCAGGAGCTTTCGGTCGAGCGCGTGGCCGAAGCCATACTCCCGACCGAAGTCGGCGATTTCAAGATCGCGGGCTACCGCTCACGCATGAGCGACGAAGAATTCGTCGTCCTGTACAAAGGCGAGATGAAACCCGAACTCCCAACGCTCGTTCGCATTCATTCGCAATGCCTGACGGGTGACGTGTTCGGCTCGACGAAATGCGACTGCGGGCGACAGCTTAAGCGGGCGATGGAATTGATCGAACATGAAGGACGCGGCGCAATCGTCTATCAACAACAGGAAGGACGCGGCATCGGCATCATCAACAAGATTCGCGCCTACGCTCTGCAAGATGAAGGCGCGGACACGGTGGAAGCGAATGAGCAATTGGGTTTTGCCGTTGATCTGCGTGAGTACAAGCAGTGCGCTGAAGTCCTGTTTGACATGGGGCTGTGTCACGTCAGGGTACTCTCGAACAACCCTTTGAAGATCAGGGCGCTGGAGGAAGCAGGGCTTAAGGTGCTTGAGCGGGTCGCAATCGAAGTCGAGCCGTCGGAATCGGCTGCTCATTACATGCGAACGAAAAAAGAGAAGATGGGGCATCTGCTGGAATTCAACATCTAGGATGTGAATTTGCAGGGACAGTGACAAGCCTTGCCCCTACAAATTCGCGCGCCGTATACGAAGAGGCCGCAACGCTATCCCAGGGTTGCGGCCTTCTTAATTTTTCAGGAAGAGTTATACCAAGTTGCAATGAAAGGAGAGTTCAGAGTTCAAACTTTAGTTTGCTCTTTTGCGCCTCAAAGACAAGCTAAAGCTTGAACTCTCAACCTCTTTTTCCATTTCAACTCAGTATTAGATTACTGCTTACTGCGTAGGTCTTTGATTGCGGCGCGCGTGCGTTCTGCATCGGGAGCTTTGGGAGCTAGCTTGAGATAGAGTTCCAGTTCGTCCGCAGCGCGTTTGTAGTCGCGCTTGCCCCAGTAAATTCCTCCCAGATAACGATGTGCCGTCACCACTTCGTTACTCTTTGAGTTGTTGGCGCGCAGAAGCTCGGCTTCCGCATCGTCTAACTTTTTCTGGTTCATCAAAGCGATGCCGAGATACATGTGCGCCGTCGGTATAGCATCATTCTTCTTCAATACCTCGCGTAACTGCGTCTCGGCCTCATCAAACTTCTTTTGACTCAGCAGAGCGAACCCGTAATTGAGCCGCGCTCCCAAATCGCCAGGCGCGATTTTCAGCGTAGCCTGTAGCGATTCGGCGGCCTTGTCCGCCACGCCCAGCTTCAGGTACTGCACGCCCAGCTCGCTCAGAGCCTGCGGGAATTCAGGGTACGCAGCGACAGCGCCGCTCAGATGCTCGACGGCTTTCTTGCTATCGCCTTTCGCCGCCGCCTCTGCTCCCTTGGCATAAAGATCGCGCGCCGCTTTGGGTATTTTCGACAAGGCTTCGGCAGTGCCCTTCAACTTGAGATGGATGGCGAGGTTAACATTACTTGCGCTGGGAGACTGCCTTTCCAGGATAACGTGTTCAACGGCCTGATCAAACTCCTTCCAGCCCTCAACGATGACAGTGTAATTTTCCGCCCTCAGGCGGTTAAAGATAAAGGTGCCGTCCTCGTCTGTGACGGTAGTTTGATCTGTCGTCGCGGGGCTTTTCAGTACAACTCGAAGGCGCTTCCCCTCTTTTGGCTCCCCTGGAAAATAGACGCGACCTTTAATGATATGGATTCCATCACCGGGGAGGCCTCTTGTGCTGCCGACTCCGCCCTGCGCCAAAGCTATTGTGCAGAGATTAATAAGGAAGATAGAGGAAAGTAGAACAAGAGTCAGGTGATGCTTATAAGAATACGCTCTGGTGAATGCAAGAGACATTTTGAGGTACTCCTTCACAAATATTAACGACTTGAGCCAGCCGCAATTATAGAATCAGGCGAAGGTGATGGCTATCAGTTTTCTTACGATGAAGGCCGAAGATAACTTATCCGGATTTGGTCTTGCTGCGCAGTTCTTTAATCGTCGCGCGGATGCGCTCGGCATCGTGAGCCTTCGGCGCGAGCTGTAGATATTTTTCCAGTTCGTCTCCGGCGCGTTTTGTATCGCCCTTGCGCCAGTAGATTCCGCCCAGGTAGTAATG
>JACCVS010000706.1 GCA_013698055.1 Acidobacteriota bacterium | reverse complement strand
GAAACCGGGCGCATCGAAAAGCTGTTACTGAAAAGCGGCTCGCCAAAGGTAAAGCGGCATAAAAAAACAGTTGGCAAAGAGGCGGTTGAGTCAAACTGGACGCGCAAAGATTACGAAGAGGCTGTGCTACGCGCCCAGGAGCACATCGCTGCGGGCGATTGCTATCAGGTCGTGCTGTCGCAGCGTTTCAGCAAAAAGAGCGCCGCCGACCCTGTGGCGATCTATCGCGCTCTGCGCGCGACGAACCCGTCGCCCTATATGTACTTCTTCCGCCTCGGGGATGAATCAATCATCGGCGCGTCGCCTGAAATGCTGGTACGTTGTCGTGGGCAGCGGCTCGATTATCGTCCCATCGCGGGCACGCGCAAACGCGGCGCGACCGAGACGGAAGACTGGCTGCTTGGCGAAGAGATGCGCGCGGATGAAAAGGAAGTGGCCGAGCATACGATGCTGGTTGATCTCGGTCGCAATGATCTGGGGCGCGTGGCGGATTACGGCTCAGTCGAGATTGAAGACTTGATGGCAATCGAGCGTTATTCGCATGTGCAGCATCTCGTCACGAGTCTCCGGGCGCGTCTCAGGGATGACCTTGATCGCTTCGATGCGCTTGCTTCCTGCTTTCCGGCAGGGACGGTGACGGGCGCGCCGAAAGTTCGCGCGATGGAGATTATCCGCGAGCTTGAGCCGGGCGAGCGCGGCGTCTATGCGGGTGCAATTCTCTACATGGACTACGCGCAGAATCTGGATTCATGCATCGCGATTCGCACCATCGCGATGCGCGAGGGGCGAGCTTACGCTCAGGCGGGCGCAGGCATCGTGGCCGATTCCGTGCCGGAGCGCGAATACGAAGAGACGATCAACAAGGCACGCGCACTGCTTCGCGCGATAGAGATGGCCGAGCAAGGACTATAAAAGCAGGGATGAGGGATGAGGGATGAGGGATGAAAGCGTAGTTGTTGGACAGTGTTCCGTGATTTTTCGGAGATGTTTTTCGCCTATGGCAAAGGTGATGAGAGTTGCCGCTGTTGCCGTCTGCCTTGTGGCGTTCGCTTCAATGGTGACGGCGCAAGAGGGCACTACTCCCACGCAGAATAATTCCGCGCCGACGCCGAAGAAGAGCAACGCGCGACCCGTAGATTCGCAGGCTCCCGCACCTGAGCCTTTCGACAGCGCGACGGTTGAGAAGATGGCAGGCCAGTGCGTCAAGTTAGAGACCGAAGCCGGAGTGATCGAGATTGAGATGCTGGCCGAAGCTGCGCCAGAGACCGTCCGCAACTTTCTCAACCTGATCTCGATTGGGGCTTTTGATACGACCGTTTTCAGCCGCATCGTCAAAAATTTCGTGGTGCAGGGCGGAAATCTTTCAACCGGGCAGAAGTGGAATCTTGAGCTGGCGAAGAGAGCGGGACGCAAGATTCCGGACGAGCCGAGTTACGTCAAGCACGTTCGCGGGATCGTCTCGATGGCGCGGCCTGACGAGCCGAACAGTGCGACCACGCACTTCTTCATCCTCGTCGGTGAAGCCGCCACACAACTAGACGGCAAGTTCTCCGCCTTCGGTCGCGTCACGCGCGGGATGGAAGTCGTGGACGCGATGAACAAAGCTGAGGCTGAAGGCGAAAAGCCCGTCAAGCCTGTCCGCCTCACACGCGCCTCAGTTGAGCAATGCGTAAAGAATAGCCAGTAATCGCCGACACTATTGTGTGCGACTCTTTTTGCGGAAGCCCGCACGAAGTAAGGGTGTATTAGCGATTGCGCCCTTACTTCGTGCGGGCTTCCGCATTGGCTGCATCTCTTGAAAACCGCGATATGCTCGACCACTTTACTTCGGCTACCTTCGCCGCAATCCGAACGACGCGCCCGACAATAATTTTGCCGGATATGATTTTTGGCTGAACAAGCTTAACTCATTCACTCAACCGGGAGACGATGCACGCAACGAGACGGTCGCCAGCGTGAGGATCAGTAATTCGGAGACCATCAAAGCTTTCGTCGCATCCAGCGAGTACCGCGAGAGGTTCGACGCGACGCCGGACAACCCGCCCGCGTCAGTCTCCACAAACACCGGCACGAGCGTCAACGTGCAATCCGGCAGCGTCACGGTCACGTATTCGAGCGTCACCTCTCCGGGCAACACGACGATCACCCCCATCAACCCCGCCTCCGCCGGGGCGCTGCCCGACGGCTACGCGCTCGGCGATTACAGCCTTGCCTTCGACATCACGACGACCGCGACCGTCACGCCACCGATTGATGTCTGCTTCAACGTCCCGTCCGTCACGGACGCGGCGAGGTTCGACCGCTTGCGCGTGCTGCACGGTGAGGGCGGCGCGCTCATCGACCGCACCTCCAATAAGAACTTCGCCGCGAAGACCGTCTGCGGGCGCGTCACCTCCCTCAGCCCCTTCGTCCTCGCGGAGACTTCGCAGCCCATCACGCCGACACCGACACCGACACCGACACCTGCGACTCTGCAACTAAGTCAATCAGGCTATAGCGTGGGCGAAGGTGGAGTGTTTCTCTCTATCAATGTCCTGCGCTCCGGCGACACTTCTCAGCCAGCGACTGTCTCTTACGCGACCTCCGACACTTCCGGCCTCAACGATTGCAGCACCGTGACCGGCAAAGCCTCCGCACGCTGCGACTACACCACCTCACTTGGCAAGCTCACTTTCGCTGCTGGTGAGCAATCCAAGACCGTCAACGTCTCCATCGTGGACGACTCTTACGCTGAAGGCACGGAGACTTTCACCTTCTCTTTGAGCAATCCGACGAACGCAACGCTCGGCACTTCATCTCTGGCGACCATCACGATCACGGATAATGACCAGACGACCGGAGCCAACCCGCTGAACGGCGTTGACTTCTTCATTCGCCAGCACTATCTGGATTTCCTGGGCCGCGAGCCTGAGCCTGCTGGCTTGCAAGGCTGGCGCAACACCCTCAACAACTGCCCGCAGGGGAGCACGGCCTGCGACCGCATCGAAGTCTCATCTGGTTTCTTCCGCAGTGAAGAGTTCCAAACCAGAGGCTACTTCATCTACCGCTTTTACTCAGCTTCTTTAGGCAGGATTCCGCGCTACAATGAATGCATCCCTGACTTCGCGCAGGTAATGGGGTTCCTCAGCCCTGAGCAGTTGGAAGCTAACAAGGTGTCGTTCATCGCTGATTTCATGGCGAGAGGGGAGTTCAGGAATCGCTACGATGCTTTGACCGACCCGACGGCTTACGTAGATGCTTTGTTACAAACTGCCGGATTACAGAATCACCCGAGCAGAGGGACTTGGATCGCGGCACTCACCAACCAGTCAATGACCAGAGCGCAGGTCTTACGTGCCTTGGTGGAAAGCACAGAGGTCTATCAGAAATACTACAACGAAGCGTTTGTCGTGATGCAGTATTTCGGCTATCTCAGACGTGATCCAGATATTCTCTACCTCAACTGGATTCAGACGCTGAACCAGAACGGGGGAGACTACCGCACGATGATCAATGGGTTCTTGAACTCCGATGAGTATCGCAAAAGATTCGGGCCGTGAGAACAAACAGGTCTGCGAAGGGATGAGGGCGGAGGGATGAGGGATGAATAAAAGGCCAGTCCTGCCTGATTCATCCC
>JACCVS010000688.1 GCA_013698055.1 Acidobacteriota bacterium | reverse complement strand
AGCGGAAGCATCAGCGCCACCGCCGCGTAGAGGTAAGCGCATTCATCGCTGGCGCGCTGGCCGAAGATTTGTAGTTGAACGTCAATGAAGCGGCGGAATCTGTGAGAGGTTCGCGCGAGATGCTGCGCCGCCGTGTGATTGAGTCCCGCGAGCACGCGCCGTGCGACTCGCGTTTCCGGCAGAGCCGCGCGCATTCGCCGCGAGAATGATGCGGTGCGTAAATCAGGCACGCGTCGCGCGATGCGCCTTAGAGCTTCGCCGATGGGCGCAATTTCACGATAAAAGTTGATGGCTGCGTCCGCGCACTCTGGAAAAGCTGTGCGTAAAGTTTCAGCGAACTCTTCGACGCTTCCCGTCACGGCCACGTCCGTTCGATCTGGCAGGCGCACGATGTAAGCGGGCGCGGCCTGTTGAACCTCCGGCGACTCGACGGGAAGCTCTGCGAAGATGCGCGCGTGTATCTCATCCGGTTGCCAGGAAGCGTAGAGCGATGCCCCGGCCTCGAACGTGTAGCCGAACCGCTCGAAAGTAACGGCGCAGCCACCCCCGCGCGACTCTTTTTCCAGCAGGCAGACATTGACGCCGCGCGCAGACAGAAGCGCCGCCGCGGTCAGCCCGCCGATGCCTCCGCCGACAACAACAACTTCGTGTGCCATGTTTTCAGAAGAGATGTCGAACGGAACGAGCGAGCATCGCAATGCCAGGCGCTTTCTGCTCCACTTCGGGAACTCCCTGCTGGATGTAAGGCCCGGCAATAATCAACGCAGACTGAATTCCGTTGAAGACCAGATGCATGATAAAGCACGGCAAGAGCTTGCCGGTGAAAGCGCGTACCAGCGTCAAACTGAGGCTGAGCACAAAGACAACCGAAATGACAGCGACATTGTTGATGTATTGAGGGATGTGCGGAAGGGTAAAGAGAATTGAAACCCCGACGACCGCCCAGAACATTCCTATCGTCCGTTGCAAGGCAGGATAAAGAACCCCGCGATAGACCAGTTCTTCGACAAAAGGTGCGGTCGTTGCTGCCAGAATCGCTAGGGCGAATCGTGAAGCAGTTGAGCTTTGAATCAGCCTGTCAATCTCAGTCGGCTCGCCGCCCGCAAGATTCGTGAATAACAATCCGGCGGCAAGTAGGAGGATGGCGAGTCCGGCGCTCGTCCAGAATCCGACTCTCCTGCTCCAACTCCAACCGAGCGCGCTCCAGAACGGACGCTTTCTAAATCGCGTGACGACCGCCCAGACAAGGCCGAAAGTCAGAAGGTGTACGGGAAGGGTCGAAATGACCGCGAGAAAAAGAGCGGTTTTATCTTCTAGTAACGACTGACCCGGTACTGCTGGCTGAGCGTTCCGGTAAAGAACATAGGGCAGGAGCAGGAAAAACGGAACGACGAGCAAGAGCACGACGCTCCCCAACCATGTTAACAAGCCTTCAATCGCCCCCCAGGGCGGATTGTTCGGGTCAATTTCGGCGGCGGGCACGGTCTGCACTTCATGCTTCTGCCCGGCGTTCGCATGTGTGCCTGTCGTTGATTCGACAAGGGGCGTTGATTCATTCGATGTGCTCAAGATGCAAATCAGTGTAAGAGAGAGAGGAAGAAAAGGCAAAATTAAAAATGTAAAATTAATGGGAAGCCGGCTTTTCACTAAAATGGTTTCCGCCTCACTTTTGCATTTCACATTTTTAATTTTTAATTTGCCTCGAAGTGTTTCGCCATCGTGTTGTAAACGCTTTTCATCAACAGCTCAAGGTCATCGTCGGTCAGGCCAACGGTGGGAATGGGCGCGTCAACATACATTTCAATCGGCCCCCCTCGAAAGATGATTGAATCAGGCGGCAGAACCTGGCGCGAGCCAACAATGGTGATGGGAATGATCGGCACGCCCGCTTGAATGGCGAGCTTGAAGCCGCCTTTCTTGAACTTGTGCAGGAAGCCGTCGCGCGAGCGCGTGCCTTCGGGAAAGACGAAAGCGCAGATGCCGTTTCTCAGGTAGCTTGCCGCCTTTTGCATACTGCTGACTGCGCTCTCAGTAGAACTGCGGTCAACGGGGATGTGCCCCGCTCGTGTCAGATGCCAGCCCATGAACGGAATCCGAAAGAGCACTTTCTTGGCGGCGATGCGGAGTTGCGCGGGCAAGTAGCCGAGCATGGCCGGGATGTCCATGTAGCTCTGATGTGTGGAAAGAAAGACATAGGAAGTGCCCGGCTGAATGTGATGCGCGCCGTGAACGCGAACGCGCACCGCCGCCGTTCGAGCAATCATCTGACACCAGACGCGAGCGCACCAGTGTTGCCGCTTGCCTTCAGGATCATAAAGCGAGAGCAGAAGGGAAATGCTGCCCATCACAATCGTGTAGAGATAGATGAGCGGGATGGCGATGATGGAATGAACGTAGTTGAGAAAATTCGGGCGGCGCGGCGCGGGCGTGCGCGGGGCAGCTTCGGCAATATTCTCGCTCGCTGGCATCTTCTACGCCTTTGCTTTATCCGCCTGCTTCCTGCAAATCAGAGCGATTCAAGAAATGCATCGTCAACGTAGCAGTAGCCCCACTCTTCGCCCGCTTCAAAAGACTCGATGATGGGATGCCGGGTTTGATGAAAATGCTTCGTGGCGTGTTTGTTTTTCGAGCTGTCACAGCAGCCGACGTGCCCGCACGATTTGCAGAGTCGAAGATGTAGCCACTCATCGCCAATCTTCAAACAATCCTCGCAGCCATTCGCGCTCGGCGCGACCTCGCGTATTTCCGCCAGATGAGTACATGCCGCCATTTGTTGCTCCTCCCAAATTCCTGTTGGACGCCCAGACCCGGTGAGCTTACTCAAGCCGCCAGTTACTCCACGACAGGGATAGTTAATCCCAATCGCGGCGCGGCCATCATCAACCCGATGATGGTCTTCGCGTCCTCGATCTCGCCGTCCGCGATCATCTCGAACGCGCGTGAGAAAGGGACGCGGACGATCTCAAGCATTTCGTCGGCTTCCAGATTCTGCGTGGTCTCCGTTAAATCAGTTGCCAGATAAACCCACAGCTTCTCTTCACAGAAGCCGGGCGTCGAGAAAAACTCCGCCAGCTTCTCAAGGCATCCGGCGCGGACTCCGATTTCTTCTTCAAGCTCGCGCGCCGCACATTCTTCGGGTCGCTCCGGCGGATCGAGCCTGCCAGCCGGAAGCTCCAGCACATAGCGCATGGTCGGATGACGATACTGGCGTACCAGCGGGATCGTGCCGTCGTCGAAGACCGCGACCACGCCCGCGCCGCCCGGATGATGCACGAC
>JACCVS010000661.1 GCA_013698055.1 Acidobacteriota bacterium | reverse complement strand
TTCGTGCATTTCGTCTCTATGATCTTCGGCACACGTTCGCCACACGCGCGGCTGAGGCCGGAGTTGATCTTGTAACACTGGCGGCAATGCTCGGACACTCACGCATTCAGATGGTCTTACGCTACGCGCATCCCACCGAAGAACATCAATTCAACGCGATGAAGAAGATGGAAGCCTACCGCGCAGAAAAGAGCGAAAAACGCGCATAGGTGCAAGAGGCTACTACATTTCCTACTACATCGCCCTTTTAGCGATGTTCCTTGATTGTCTGTAAGTTATTGAAAAGAATGGAGGCGGTGATCGGAATCGAACCGATGAATAAAGGTTTTGCAGACCTCTGCCTTACCACTTGGCTACACCGCCGGAAACAGGGATGAGGGCGGAGGGATGAGGGATGAAATAAGACCTGTTCTTATTCATCCCTCATCGCTGCCGCCCTCATCTCTTGAGATATTATGGAGCGGGAGACGAGATTTGAACTCGCGACTTCGACCTTGGCAAGGTCGCACTCTACCACTGAGTTACTCCCGCTTGCGGAAAATAGATTCTACAGATTAGCAATTGCTTGTCAAGCGAGTCACGCCTCAGCCCAGCGGTTCTTCAATAATCATCCGACCAGTTCGCCCAGCGCCGTTTGCAAAACTTCTCATCCGTCCAGAAGCTACGTAGAACTTCGAGGCGCGGGCGGGCAGCTTTTCCACTCTTATCCGCTGGCGGCAAGATGACGCTGACCACGTCATAACGATAGGATGCATTCGTTAAATCAAACATCCGGCGATAGACTCGCGCAGCGCGTGAGATTTGTCGCTGCTTGCGTAGGTCAACGTTGGCTTCGGGCGCGGCGTACCAATCCGAGGCGCGCGTCTTGACTTCGATGAAACAGAGCGTCGCGCCTTCGTATGCGATGAGGTCAATTTCCGCTTTGACGAGCGCGCCGCGCAAATTGCGCCCGACGGGAAGAGTGAAGTTTGAGGCGACGAGCGCGAAGCCGAGTCGCTCCAGATGCTCAGCCGCGAGCCGCTCGCCGCGCTGCCCGAGCAGGAGATGCGGAGCGATCTCCGAAGGAATCTCTTCACGAGCGACGTTTGTTGTGACGGTGCGCTCTGCCACTTTTGTCAGCAATCTCTTTAGTCTTTGAGGATTGAGGCTTGGCCAACGCATGAGGGTTGTCCTTTCTATGAACTGTTCTTTGGTCGAGAGAAATCAGCGAGATTGAGGTTGCCGTCATCTCGACGGCGAGAGCGTATATTGTATCGCCTATCCGATGCAAGCACTTTGATTCTCGTCCATTCCTTGCGAGTGATTCCTGTCGCGCGTTACACTTCAAGTGCGCCCCGAAAATTTCTGTCATTCTCCTTTCCCTTTGTGATGAATTGTCTGAGACGGTGAAGATTTCTATGCAGCCTGAAAGTGTCGAACAAATCGAAAATTCGTTAAGCACGAACGCAAGTGATGCAAACTTGCCGGAGCATCCCGCAGCCGTGAGCGTCGCGCTGCCGCTGGTCGCCATCGTTGGGCGTCCGAACGTCGGCAAGTCCACTCTTTTTAACCGCATCATCGCCGAGCGCCGGGCAATCACCGGAGACGAGCCGGGGATAACGCGCGACCGCATCTACGGCGAGTCGGAGTGGAACGGGCGGCGATTCTCGATTGTGGATACGGGTGGGATCGTGCCGGACGACGATGCCGTGATTCCGGCCAATATCTTGAAACAGGCCGGGGCGGCGATTGAAGAAGCGCGTGTGCTGGTCTGGGTCGTGGATACGCGCAAAGGCATCACGCCGCTGGATGAGGAACTGGCAATTCTGTTACGCACGACCGGAAAACCCGTGCTGGTTGCGGCGAACAAGGCGGATATCCTGCGGCTGGAATCGGAAGCAGGCGAATTTTTCCACTTCGGCTTTGAAGACGTTGTTCCCGTCTCGGCAGAGCAGGGCGATGGGGTGGGAGATTTGCTGGACGCGATTGTCGAAAACCTCCCGTTAAAAGAAGAGGGGGAAGTTGAAGAGAAAGATGCTAAGTCGCGTGAGTTGCGGCTGGCGATTATTGGAAGACCGAACGTTGGCAAGTCGTCGCTGTTGAATCGCCTGCTCGGCGAAGAGCGCGTCATCGTCTCGCCCATCGCGGGCACGACGCGCGACGCGGTTGACACGCTCCTTGAAGTCGAAGGCCAGCCGTTTCGCATCATTGACACGGCGGGCATCCGTCGCAAGGGCAAGACCGGAGAGATGGCCGAGAAGCTGTCTGTCATGATGGCGCGACGCAGTCTTGAGCGCGCGGACGTTGCCATCGTCGTCATTGACGCGGCGGAGGGTGTGGCGGCGCTCGACGCCAACATCGCGGGCTACGCGCACGACGCGGGCTGTTCGATCATCCTCGCCGTCAACAAGTGGGACGCCGTGCCGGATAAGGAGACGGGAACTCCGGCAGCGTTTGAGCGGGGTTTGCGCGACAAGATGAAGTTTCTTGAATGGGCACCCGTGGTGACGATCTCCGCGCTCACGGGGCAGCGCCTTGAGAGACTTCTGCCGCTCGCTTTACGTGCGAACGAGGCGCGCAATCGTCGCATCCAGACTTCACAGTTGAACGATTTTTTCGAGCGCGCAGTGTCGCAGCCTCGCGGCGGCAGCGCGCCCGCCCCCGTCAAGGGCGGCGTCTCGCGTCTCCACATTAAGTACATGACGCAGGTCGGAGTGCGACCGCCCGCTTTCGTCGTCTTTACAGCGGGAGGCAAACCCGGCCTGCATTTTTCCTACGAGCGTTACTTGCAGAATCGCCTGCGCGAAGAATTCGACTTCTTTGCCACGCCGCTCAGGATTATTGAAAGGCATCGAAAGATTAAGAGATAGTTTCCAGTTTTTAGTTTTCAGTTTTCAGAGAAGAGCAGCCTGCCTTTTACTGAAAGCTAAAAACTAAAAACTAAAAACTGGAAACTGGAAACCATGAGCGAGCAGAAGACAGAATTTGCAGAGTTGTTCGGGCATATCAGCGATCCGGCCATCGTGATAGATGAGAGCGGAGCGCGCATCCATGCCTGCAACGATGCTTTCGCTACGCTCGCCGTGCAATCGTGCGCCTCCATGACCGGGATGGATGTTTCCTCGCTGTTGCAGTTCGAGGAGGTTGATGAAAATGTTGCTGAGGAGCATGAGCGCGCGACGGTGCTGGTGAACGGCGAGCATCCCTTGCGCGTGCGGGTCGAGCGAATTGATTGCCACTGGCAGGAGCAGCCTGCGGTTCTCTGCCTCTTCAAGCAACCCGAAATTAAAAATCACGTGGGCGAAGACCGCGAAGCGACGGTGACGAGCGACGAGATGAGCGCGCTCTTCGATTATCTGCGCGAAGCCACAGAGCAGTTAGAGGTCGTCAACCGCGTCGTCGCTGCCGTTAATTCCAGTCGCACGATTGAAGAAGTGTTCAGCCTCGCGAGCGAGCAGATGCGCGCGTTGATTCCTTTCGACCGCGCCTCAATCGCTCTTTGCGAAGAAGATGGCGAGACCCTGCGCGTCTTCGCGCTGTCGGGAGACTACGCAGGCTCGCTCGCAGTCGGCGCGACCGCCGCGATGCGCGGCACAGTGACAGAGCAGGCGCTTGAGAAGCGCGAGATGGTCGTCATTCCTGAGTTGAGCGCGGAGAAGCGGTTCAACGTTTATGATGACCTGAAGCGTGAGAATTTTCATTCCGCTGTTTGTTGCCCGCTCTTCTCCAACCGCCGCGCCATCGGCAGCCTTAATCTGACATCCAGAACGCCTGACGCTTACGGGCGCAAGCACCTGCTCGCGCTCGAACGACTCGCTCCGCCGCTCGCCATCGCGATTGAAAAAGTGTTGCTACTTGAACAGGCGGAAAAGCGCTCGCAGGAACTGGAAGCGACCGCTGGACGCGAGAAGTTGGCCGGACGCATCGGGCGCAAGCTCTCCGGCTCGCTTGATCCTTCATTGGTGTTGCAGGAAACGGTGGACGCTCTCGGCGCGGCGCTCAAAGCTGATCGCTGCCACGTCACGCTGCTTGACGGCGAAGAAGACTACGCCCTTGTCGGTTACGAATATCTGGCGCGACGCGAAGTCTCAAGCCTGCGCGGGCATCGCATTCCGCTTCGCTCAAGCACATACGCGCAGCAGGTGATCGCAGCCGATGCGCCGACAGCTAATAACGACATCCACGAAATCGAGCAGGACGAGTTGATCAAGCTCTACATCCGGCTCGACGTGTGCGCTGTGCTGGCCGCGCCCGTCATCGTGCATGGGATGCATAAAGGCTTGCTTGAGCTTCACATGAATTGCGACCCGCGCGAATGGACGCAGGATGATGCGAAGTTGCTGGGAGCGGTCGCCGCGC
>JACCVS010000626.1 GCA_013698055.1 Acidobacteriota bacterium | reverse complement strand
GTTTATGGGAATTCAGGGAGTTGAATCGCCCGAGTCGGCGATAAAACGATAGCCGACCCCTCTGACCGTCAGGAGATGTTTAGGTCTGGAAGGTTCTTCTTCAATGTATTTTCTTAACCTAACTATGAAGTTATCTATCGCCCGTGTGTCTGTATCTTCACGAAGTCCCCAGACATCTTCAAGCAGCGAACGGCGAGAGACGACGCGCCCCTGATGTTTAATCAAATAACGTAAAACTTCTGCTTCCATCAAGGTTAAGCGCACGGTTTGTTCATTCGTGTGTAATTCCAACTCTTTAAAATCAATTGTCTTCCCGTTGAAAGCGAATATCTCCCTCTCCGCCCCAGGCGACAGGCCGTTATCACTCAGATTGTTTTCCTGTCCACTGCCCGAAAGACCTGGATCACTTTTGCTCAATGTTGCAGAGTTATCCAGATCGAGATGAAACCACTGGCGGCGGCGGAGCAATCCCTTGATACGAGCTATCAACACTGCCAGCTCAAACGGCTTGGGGAGGTAGTCGTCCGCACCCGACTCGAAACCACGCAAGACATCTTCGGGGCGGCCACGTGCTGTCAACATCAAAATTGGAACAAACTGTCCCGCTTGCCGAAGCTCAGATGCGATCATGAAGCCGTCCTTTCCGGGAAGCATCACGTCCAGCACCACCGCATCGAAGCGCTTGGGACTGTCTCTCAACAAGACAAGCGCGGATTCGCCATCTCCGACCGCCTCGACTATGTACCCCTCGGCCTCAAGGTTAAAGCGCAAACCATCGGCCAGATGTTTCTCATCTTCAACGATCAGCACCGCAGTCATAGCTCTTAAGTCCTCGGAAGGTGAATCGTAAACGTGCTGCCCTCGCCTGGGCCTGTGCTTTTAGCAAAGACACGCCCACCATGTTTTTCGATAATTGACCGAACAATAAAGAGACCCAGGCCGGTTCCTTTAACACGCGCCATGAAATTGCCCTCGCCACGATGGAAGCGCTTGAAAATACGCTTGAGCTGTGCGCTCGGGATGCCGATTCCACGGTCTGAGACTCGCACAGCCACCCGTTTGACATCAACAGTCGCGACCTCGACAGAGATTTTTATTTCCTGATGCGAATACTTGACCGCATTGTCGAGCAGGTTCATGACGGCGGCCTGTAGTTCCTCAGCGTCGCCGAGAACCTGCACCACCGGCTCCTCCATAGAATCGGTATAAAGAATCGCATCAGGCTCCAGATTGTATCGAGTGCGCGCCAGCTCAAGACACCCACGCACCATTTCCCCGAGATCAATGAGGGACTTATTGATACTTCGTCTTCGATGGCTGGCACTTCCTGCCCTCAACACCTGTTCGACCGTTTGTAAGAGCCTGTTACTGTCGGCAAGCATGATGTCGTAAAACTCACTTCGCCGGGTCTCATCAACCTCACGGGTTTTTAATGTTTCGAGGTAAAGGCGGATGGAGGTGATCGGCGTTTTCAGTTCATGCGTGACGGCGTTGATGAATGTGTCATGCTGCTCATTGCGCCTGATCTCGCGAATCAGGAAGATCGTATTCAGCACGAGTCCGGAAATAATCAGCACGAAAAAGACTATTCCCAGAATCAAGAGTGCGACTTCGCGCCAGTTGAGAAGAATCCACCCGACATTGAGCGCAATGGCCAGCACAACCAGGCAGGAACCAAGCGTAATAAAGAAGACTACCGATTTACGACGACCGCTGAACCGCATACGATATTGTAGGAAGGCGCAAGGTAAAAGTAAAAAGGCAAAAGGGAAACGGAAGCCAGTACTGGCTTCCGTTTCCCTTTATCTTGAGTGTATTTGGTCTATCGTTTAAGCAGCTTGCTGAAGAGACTCGGATTCGCCCGCTGCCTTTATTTGAGATTCGCTGATGAGCTTAACGTCTTTGACCAGACCGAGAAATTGAAGAGTGCGTATGGCCCACCAGTTAACATCAATCTCGTACCATGTAATTCCGTGTCGCGCTGCTCTCGGATGCGCGTGATGATTGTTGTGCCAGCCTTCTCCCCATGTCACAAGAGCGACCCACCAGCTATTAGTTGAGTCATCACGTGTGTTAAAGCGGCGTGACCCCCACATGTGCGTCGCGGAATTGACGAGCCATGTCATATGGAGCGCGACAGTGACACGCAGGAAAGTGCCCCAGAGCAGCATTGACCAGCCCCCGAGCCAGAACAACAAAATCCCGCTGATAATGAGCGGCACGAAATAAAGTTGATTGAGCCGGAAGTGGAAACGATCTTTCATCAAATCCGGAGCATAACGCCACATGACAGCATCATCGTGCTGCTGTGCCGTGCCTCTGAGAATCCAACCCATATGCGCCCACCAACCTCCATCACGCGGCGTGTGCGGGTCTAACCCGGGAACTTCCGTATGAGCATGATGGATGCGGTGTGTCACGACCCAGTTAATATGCCCACCTTCCAATGCGAGCGATCCACAAAAGCTTAAGAAATACTCAACCGCTTTTGGCGTCTTGAATCCTCTATGAGTTAAGAGGCGATGATAGCCAATGCCTACGCCGAGGCTTCCAGCTACCCACCAGAGTAAAAGAGCCACGCCCAAAGCCTTCCAAGTGAACATGAATAGTGCAGCTATCGCTCCCAGATGAAAGAGCGTCATAAAGATTGCAGTGTTCCAGTTGAAGTCCTGCTTCGGTTTGCCGGTTTCAAATGTTCTATCCATCGAGACTCCCATGTTTGTAATATTTCAGACCGCCTGATTTGATGCAGGGGATACCAGGCATCGTACCAGCTTATCTCCCATTCCTTTGTAATAGTTATGTCAGCGGCTCTAATCACATCCTTTCAATTCGATACGATGACTTATCAAGCGCACACTTTTGTAAAGTTTACCCGCAAGGCCATTCGATTATGTGTAGAAACAGTCACGAGGAGTGGTAAAAGCGAGATGGTAAAAGCGAGTCGTTGTACACCTGCTCGCAGCAATGGTTCGCTTATAATAAATGAGGTAGGATTGAAAACTTTGGATAGGTTCTTATCAGGATGCACATTCTATCTCTCGAATCAATCAGCAAGAGCTATGGGATAAAGCCCCTCTTCGCGGATGTGAGCCTTGGTTTCGACTCGAAGGATCGCGTCGGCGTGGTTGGCGTCAACGGCTCAGGCAAGACCACGTTCCTTCGCCTCGTCGCGGGTCACGAACAGCCAGACACCGGGCGCATCATCTTCGCCGAAGGGGTGTCTATCGGCTACCTGCCGCAGAATCCGCCCTTCATTCCTGAACAGACCGTGCTGGATGCTGTGTTCTCAGCGGGAGACACGCGAACAAGATTGCTACACGACTATGAGCAGGCTTGTCATGACCTGGCTGTTGCCGGGAACGATGATGCGCGTCTGCTGGATCGCATGGCAGAGTTGTCGCACGAGTTGGAGGCTTCGGGCGCATGGGAGACAGAGACCGAAGCGCGCACCATCTTAAGCAAGCTCGGCATCGTTGACACCGGCGCGCAGGTGGGCACACTGTCAGGCGGCCAGCGCAAGCGCGTCGCCCTCGCCCGCGCGCTCATCGAAAAACCTGACCTTCTCATCCTCGACGAGCCGACCAATCACCTCGATGCCGAAACCATCACCTGGCTCGAAGGTTATTTAGATCGCTATCCCGGCGCGCTTCTGCTTGTCACTCACGACCGCTATTTCCTTGATCGCGTCACCAATCGAATCCTTGAGGTTGATCGCGGCACGTTGCAGGCGTTCGATGGTGACTACGCTTACTATCTTGAGAAGAAGGAGGCGCAGGAG
>JACCVS010000600.1 GCA_013698055.1 Acidobacteriota bacterium | reverse complement strand
CGGCAATGGTTAAAGAATGCGACGCTTGTCCTTGTCGCTACTTTTTTCTTTGCTGTTGTTCCTGCAACCACACAGGTCGCGTTCGCGCAGGACGAAAGTCCCTGGAAGGGTGGCATCCCACCGCCGACCCAGCCGCGCGAAACCACGCCACTTGAAGTGGAGGATATTATCGAGCGGTCGATGGGCGCTGTTTGTCTGGAACGCTCGCGCGACCCCTTGGGAAGCGTCCCGATTGACGTGATGCAGGCGCGGCCTTCGTTGCCGCTCGCTCATCCTGACGCCGTCGCCGGACTCAAGCGCGCCGAGCGCCTTCTGCCCGCTGCGCGTGACCTCGTCGTTGCCTCCCTGCGTGATCTCTCCAGCGAATACAACATCGAAGAATTTAGAATCCGCGCCGCGACCCAGCGCGTTCTGGCCGTCAATCGGATCGAGCCGGACGTTGAGTTGCGCGACAACGCTTCGGTCATCCTCAGCACCCCGCGCACGATTTATTTCGGCACGATTTTTCTCGCGGGGCTGCAATCGGACGAAGGCATGTTGAGCGTGCTGGCGCACGAGTTGACGCACATCGCGGACGGTCGTGAAGATTCCCTACAGCCTTTGTTTCGTCTGGTCGGCAGGCGCGCGGCGACCCTCACGGGGATGCGGATTGCGGGTCGTCGCCCGGAAGAGTTGACCTGTGATTTGATGGGAGCAATGGCCACGCGCGCCTTTATCCAACGCACGCCGGGCAAAGAGTTGCTCGCGCGCAGAATGGCGCGAGCCATTGAGCACAACTGCGTCGAGGAAGACGGAACTGACGAAGCGCATCTCAGCCCGCGCAACACCATGCGCGCCCTGTTCGCGCTCGACCCCACGCTCGGAAGCGACATCACGGGCGATCCTCTCGTTACGTTCAAACTTGTCGAGCCACCGAGCATTCCTGCCAAGACAACACCCAACGTGACCCCACGTCCAAGGCGCGTCACCCCCATCAAGGAGCGCGTTTCGCCCCGCCGCCGTCGTGCCCGTTCCTGATATGCAACCCGGAAGTCAATCCCCGACTTCAACCGGGTCGCCGCGCGAATCCGTGCCTCGTTGACAATCACGCACACGCCTTCCTATCATCATTTCTTCCATGAGCTATCAGCCAATTAAAAATCAGTGGTCAGTGGTCAGTGGTCAGTGGTCGGTAAGAAAAAAAAGCGTTTTTACTTTTACTGCGCACTGCTCACTGCTTTTGCTGCTCATAACTTCCGGATGTCGCAATAGTGTTGATAAACGGGGTGTTAATTCAAATACTTTGCGCGATGTTCCGGCGGCACGCCTCGCCTACAGCTTCACAGCGGACACGGATGCGCCGCCCGCAGTGATTCCCGTGGAGGAGACAAAGCTCAAGCCCATCGAAAATGACTTTGACACGAGACGCAAAGACGACCGCCTGATCCGCACAGTCATCTCGCCGGACGGGATGCGCGCTCTCGCCGTGTATGACACGGGTGAGACGCAGGAGAGTGAGTTTCGGATAGACATGTATGCCGCCGACGGGAAGTTCCTGCGTAATCTGACACCTCCGGAACTGTCCGGCGCGTTTGATCGGATGGTCGCATGGTCGCCTGACGGGAATTACATCGCTTTCATCGGACGCAAGAGTCTCACGCCGCAAACGCCGCCCGAGATGATTCCGGAAACTGCGCCCGTTGCGCCCCTACCCGCTCCGTCCGTCGCTCCTGCGTTCGGGCCTGTGGCTGTTTACGACACAGAGCAAATCTATATCTGCAACCGGGATGGCTTTGAGTTGAGACCTCTGACGACGCGCAGCGGGCTGATCTATTTTTCTCTTGCCTGGTCGCCGGACAATCACGCGCTCACGGCGCTGGCCTGCCGCGAAGATGAATGGGACGCGCGCGCGGGGGAGAGTAAGCTGCCCGCAGGTCGCCCGCGCTTGATTGAGATGGATGGACGCGAGCGCCTTCTCGATGATGAATTGACGGAGGCCGCGCCTGTCTGGTCGCCGGATTCCTCGAAAGTCGCCGCAGGCTTCGAGGCAAACGTGAAAATCTATGATGCCGTCACGCAGACGCCTTCGCAGGCGAGCATCAATTTGCGCGACCCCCTGCTCACGGCTTCGGCTGCTTACGACGAAAAGAATCTACAGTCGAAGAATAAGACGAGCGAGAAACCGGGTAAGAGTGATGAGACTGCTGCTGCCACGGCATCGCCGTCGAGCGGGACGCCCATTTCATTCAATCCCATCGTTCGTCTCAACTGGCTTGAGGATAGAACTCTCTTCATCCAGACGGCTTACATACGCATCTATTCAAGCGAGCCTGTGATTACTTTCCAGCGCTGGCACAAACTGAATTTGAGCATTCAGGCCACACCCGTCAGCCGCTTTCGTAGAAACACAAACACCTCGCTGCTCGCGGCGATCATGTTATATTTGCACCACGCCACAGACTCGTAAATGACAGGAGCAATAACCCCGATGAACTACACCAGCGTTCCACAAATCTTTGAAGTGATAGACGAGACGCGCGCGAGACTTTACCGGCAGTTTGAAGGCTTGAGCGATGAGCAGGCGACGGCGCGCTCCAGCCCGAGCGCCTGGACACCCGCTCAGGTCGTCGAGCATCTGGCGCTGATCGAAGGCAGGCTGCTTCAGATGATGACCATGATGCTGACGAAGGCAGAAAGCGCGGGCGCGGGGTCAAAAGGCGCGCCTGTCGAAATCGAGTCTTTCTCTCTTGACGAGTTTATCGAGCGTGCCCGCGATCAAAGATACGAAGCGCCGGAAGCCGTGCGCCCGAGCGACAACGTTTCCCTGGCGGATGCGCTCACGAAACTGAAGCGCTCGCGCGAAGAGTTGCACAATTTGCGCCCGCGCATCGAGGCAACAGACCTTTCGACCGTCACCTACCCGCATCCGGCCTTCGGCCCACTCAACTTCTACCGCTGGCTGGCATTCATCGGGATTCACGAAGAGAGGCATCTGCGCCAGACTAAAGCCGCGCTCTCGTCATGAAAAAGAGATTGCGCGAGATAGCCATCCTGTCTCTGCTGTGCGGATTGGCAGCGGGCGGCGTCGCAGTTTGGATGTACTATCACGCCCGCACGCAGGCAGACTTGGGGATGAGTATTCTGAAAAAATCGCTCGGGCTGTACGATCAATCCGATGCGGTCAAGGGCGCACCCGAAGAGAATAGGCTGATCGAAGAAGGTCAGAGGCATGAGCAAACAGGTAATGAGATGCTCCTTTCGGCGAGAAGCAGCCAACGGTGGGCGATGATCTCCGGCATCGGGAGCATCGTCTTGTTCATCATTTCAATTGCGACGATAATCGCTCACCTCAAGCGAAAAGAGATTGCTTCGCCCTGACCGTTCGCTTCGCTCAATCAATTTCCAACCGCCAAACAATGCGCACTTGCGACTGCTCGCGCTGACCCATATAATCTTTCAGCATCAATTGAATATGTGTGCCCTTGTAGCTCAATGGTTAGAGCAGCGGACTCATAATCCGTTGGTTACAGGTTCGACTCCTGTCAAGGGCAAGATATCTTATCTTCACCAGAATACTCACATGTCAGATTCAAATCAGCGAAGGTCTGAAATCTTAGGGATGCCGTTCGGAACGGCGTGTAATAAACTCCGCCGGATGGTGATGTTCAATTTGTTGCAGCGACATGAAGAGAACGTTTGCTTTAAGTGCGGCAAAATGATTCTTAAGTTTGAAGATTTAACATTGGAGCACAAAGAAACATGGCAGGATGTTGGTTCTCATCTATTTTGGGATTTGACTAACATCGCATTTTCTCACCGGCAATGTAATCTGCCAAAAGGGATTGTCAGGAGAGAGATTGTAGATGGAATGCTGTGGTGTTCACACTGCAAGCAATATAAGTCCATTTCCTTTTTTCATAGAGAAAGAAAGCAGCGGACAGGCTACGCGCTCCTTTGTAAAGACTGCTCTAACTCTAAAAGAAGAGAAGTCCGAGCTGAGGGCAATTGCAATAATTGTGGAGCGGTGCGCGGCACACGGGCTTTTCGTAGAAGCCATAATATTTGCATGAAATGCCATAATGAATTGACCCATGCGCGGATTATTAAGCGTCGACAGGCGAATCCCTTCGGTCAATAAACCCCTAAATTTGATAAAGCTTGGAGAGGTAAATTGACCAAGAAAGATTACATCGGCATCGGCATCATCGGCGCAGGCTTCGCGCGCACGACGCAGATTCCGGGCTTTCGCGCGTGCGAAGGCGCGCGGGTGGTGGCGATTGCGAGCGGGCATCGCGAGAACGCAGAGCGCGTGGCGCGCGAGTTCGACATCGAGCATGTGGCGGATGATTGGCGCGAGGTGATCGCGCGTGAGGATGTTGATCTGGTCAGCATCGTGACGCCGCCCGTGACGCACATGGAGATGACGCTCTCTGCGCTTGATGCGGGCAAGGCGGTGCTATGTGAAAAGCCGATGGCGATGAACGCGGAAGAAGCTGATGCGATGCGACGCCGCGCGGACGAAAAAGGCTTGCTCGCGTTGATTGACCACGAGCTGCGTTTCTTGCCGGGACGGTTAAAGGCTCAAGAAATGCTGCGAGACCATGAGATCGGTAACATTCATCACGCGAAGCTGCTCTTTCGCAGTGATTCACGCGCTGTGCTTGATCGCAAGTGGGACTGGTGGTCTGACGCGGCCAGCGGCGGAGGCGCGCTCGGCGCTATCGGCTCGCACGCGATTGATGCTTTTCACTGGCTGTTGGGCACGGAAATCTCGCAGGTCTTCTGCGCGCTCGCCACGCGCGTTGCGGAACGACAGGATGAGCGGACGAATGAGCTGCGGCCTGTCACAACCGATGATGAGGCGAACCTGATCCTGCGTTTTGAAGATAACGACTTGATTCAAGGAGCGACTGCGACCGTTTCGCTCTCGGTTGTCGAGTCGGGTCGTCCTGAGCATCAGCTGGAAGTCTTCGGCTCGAAGGGCGCGTTGAGGATCGAAGATGGAGGAGAACTCTTGATAGCGCAAACGGGCGCGGAAGACTGGACACGCATTGAGACTGAGCTTGGGCCGTTAGCCTCTGGAATGCGCGACGGCGGCTGGTCGCGCGGCTTTACGATCTTCGCGCGCGGCATCGTTGAAGCTCTGCGCGAAGGGCGCAACACAATTGAAGGCGCGGCAACTTTTGAAGACGGCTATCGCACGCAGCTTGTGCTGGATGCCGCACGCCGCTCCCAGGCGAGCGGCTGCATGGAAAAGATAGTAGGCAGAAGGCAGTAGGCGGAAGGCAGTTAAAGACAAAAGCTCAGTGCCGTTTATCTCCTGTTCTTACTGCCTTCTGCCTTCTGCTTACTACTTTTTCTCCGGTGCGCGAAACGTTGCGTCCGGGATGTCAACGTCGAACTTGACGGTTTTGACAAGCACGACGACGTCTCCGATGTTCGGAATGTTAGTGGTCGCCTTAAAGGGAAGCATCAGACCCTCGACCATTCGGTAATCGCTGAAATATTCCGTGATGGGCACACTGGTCTCGCTCGTGTTATCGGTCTGAATCGAGTCGCGGCGAAGCAAAAGGAAAGATTTGGCCGAGATGTAGTCCGTTACGGGATTACCCTTCTCCGGGGTTTTGACAACGACGAACACATCCTCGTCACCAACCTTCGACATGCGCTTAATCTCGATGCTCTTGAACAGCTTCTTCCAGTTCAGCACGTCGTAAAAGTCTGAAGAGATGCGGGCGTCTTCCAGCGACTTCCCGGCTTTGATTTCGCCCGGCGAGAAACTTGTCACTTCGCCGCCTTCCGTGCCGTTAAAGTATTCGTCAATCGTTCCGATTTTCTTTCCCAGTGCCATCATCTCAATGTGGCTGGTCAGCGCGTTCGGCGCTCTGGCGCTGATCGTCGCTATGCCCTTGATACCCTGATGCTCAAAGTCCATCTCAGCCGTGATGACTCTGGATTTGTGCTTACGCAGAGCTTGCTCACCACCATTGGCAACGATCATTTTCGTCAGCAATTCATCAACAGTTAAAGCTACAGCCGTTTCCATGACCCGCGTCAACTCGAACTCGCCTTCCGGCTGCTTTAAGACAAGGCCGGACACTTTGCCCGCTGCGTCGCGCTTGATTATTACCCCGTAAGTATCAGGAAGAGGGGGACTGGAGAACTTGTCCTTCTCTTTCTCGACGAGCGGATAGGCGGGTTGGCCGGGCACGACCAGTGAAACCTTGCCGTCTGCCATCTTGATCTCGACTATCAGCCTGCCTTTCATCTCGTAAGCGCCAAGCAGTTCTTTGAGCGGGCCGTCGTAGCTCGCCATTGTGCTTGCCTTGGTGTCAGGCGCAGCGTCCGCTTTGACTCTCACAAGGACGAGATTGCCCCGCGGCTGTTCGAGGAACATCTCTGTCTCCGTCTCTTTCCCTTTAATAGGTCGGAAGGTGACGAAGTAACCTGGGGGCGCGCTGGCCATCTTGTAGCGCCGACCGCCTATGTTTTCGAGTTCGTACTGAGGCTGTCCCGGCACGGTCAGCCACAGCTTTCCGTCTTTCATCTCGACATCGAAGTTGATGGAAGCCTCAGCCAGCAGATACTTTCCGACTTCGCTGGAAGGGTCGCTTGCCGGTTCATTGCTTTTGGCAACATTTGTTTCAGGAAGGGCGACGAGGTTCGACCAGACGGCCTCCATCGCGTATGTGCCGAGGCCTGACTCAGAGATGTTGGTCAGCATGACGAAGCCCAGCCT
>JACCVS010000584.1 GCA_013698055.1 Acidobacteriota bacterium | reverse complement strand
GGCTGGTATCAAGCGCCGTCGCAAAGAGGAAGAGCGTCAGACGCTTAGGCGCGCGATGAGCCGCGCCGTTGATCGCGGCGAGATGGTCGGCCATTCCGACGCGATGCAGGAAGTCTTCCGGTTGGTGGATCAGGTTGCGCCCGCGCGCTCGACCGTCCTCATCACGGGTGAGAGCGGCACAGGTAAGGAATTAATCGCCAAAGCCATTCACGAAGGCAGCCCGCGCGCTCCGCGCCAGTTCGTCACTGTCAACAGCTCCAACATTCCTTCAGAACTATTGGAATCAGAACTCTTCGGCCACACACGCGGCGCTTTCACGGGCGCGGTCGCCGCCAAAAAAGGTTTGTTTGAAGTGGCCGACGGCGGCTCAATCTTCCTTGACGAGATCGGTGACATTCCGCCCGAAACGCAGGCGCGTCTCTTGCGCGTGATACAGGAGCGGGAGTTTACGCCGCTTGGCGACACCAGCCCGCGCCGCGTTGACGTGCGGATCATCGCGGCGACCAACATTGATTTGAAAGATGCCGTCAAGCAGGGCACGTTCCGCGAAGACCTCTACTATCGTCTCTCGGTTGTGCCGATTGAGTTGCCGCCGTTGCGCGATAGGCGCGTGGACATCCTGCCGCTGGCGCAACACTTCATTCATAAATACAACGAAGAGAACGGTCGTCAGGTGTCGGAGCAACTCAACCCTGAAGTGCTCGCGCTCCTCGAAGCCTACTCGTGGCCAGGCAATGTCCGCGAGCTTGAAAACGCCATCGAGCGCGCGGTCGTGATCGCTCCCAGCTCCGAGGTCACGCGCGAATGCCTGCGCGCCGAGATTAGTGATCCGCAAACGGCAAGGGCGGTCATGCAGGAAGGCGCAAGCGGCGGCTCGCTTCTGGACATCGGGCGCGGCATCAACTTCTACGACGAAGTGCGCCGTTTCGAGATTGATCTGATTCGCCGCGCTCTGGAACAGACCGGCGGACATCAATCGCGCGCCGCTAGACTTTTGGGGATGAACGCAACGACGCTCAATTCCAAGATTAAGACTTACAACATTGACCCGCGTTCGTGAGCCAGGGATTTAAGGAGAAGCGGGCGGTGAAGCTGCGCTCTTAAAATTGAGTTGCACGTCAACGGTCAACGCCTGATTGTTTAGATTTACAGAGTTATCTATCTTAAGCCGCGAGCCGGGCCTGATTTTTCCTTCTCTCATGGCCGAGTCAAGCACCTCGCTGACATCCTTTTTAGTAAACTCCTCAAGGTAAGAATCGTCATACACTCCCCCTCCTCGCAGCTTCCAACGATGCTTCAGATTCAATGCAACATCATCGTGAATACCTGTGATTTTGAGCGTGCCCATCCGAAACTGCGGGCCTTCGGTAATGGAGAAGCGATAAGCAACGCGCCGGTTCGCGTCATCAAAAATCGGCTCTGCCTTCGCTCTGGCTCGAAGGTATCCCTTTTTGCCGTGAATCTTCTGCACGGCTCTCACGCCGTCATCAATCTTTAAGCCGTTAGCGAGTTCTCCCGGTTTCATAGCCAATGCTGACTCCAGTTCCTGAGCCGTGTATGAATCGTTGCCCGACCATTCCGCTTTGTCCCAGGAGTAAGCGCTGCCTTCATCCACGGGCAAAGTGACGACGATCTCATCCTTGCAACTCTCGCTCGCTTCCATTCCGAGCTTTGCCGAAGGCTGTTTGAAGCTGGCGCGCAAATGCCCGCGCTCACGGTAAACGGGAATCAGGTTGGCAAAGGCAAAGGCGCTGACAAACTCCTGTGAGTATTCGCTTGCCATCAGCGGCTTGGAATGTTTTGCCAGCTCGCTCTCCTGCACGCTGGCCGTTCCCGGAAAACGCACCGCGCAGATTTTTACGTTCGTCCCCTTGACGCTGAAGACGTGTTTGGCGTTCCCGCCCGACAGATCGGCTGATGGCGTGTATTCAACCTCGCCTTGAATCTTCCGCTCCTTTAATAATTGCTCTAAGGCGCGAGTTATGCCGCCCAAGACGGTGCTGGATTCGAGCGCAGTCCCATCAAAGGTCGGCAGTTCACGACGAACGGCATCAATAATTTCTCCCTCTGTAAACCAGACGAAGTTATCGAAGACGACCGGCAGGCCTTTTCCCTTCGGCTCTTCGACCTCAAACGTCACAATCGCTTTGTCGGTGGTGCCGCGAAGACGATAGCTGATATTTGTGAAGAGTCCGCTACTGACGAGTCTCTGCGCCGCCGCGTCCAGCATCTCAACGTCAATGGTCTGCCCAACCTGTAAGCCACTCGCGGTGATGGTTTGTTCCTTGGTGATGCGCTGCAAACCTGAAACTTCGACGCTGCTCAGTCGAATCGTCTTCGCAGGCACCTGTTTCTGGGCATAAGCACAGGGCGCGAACATCAAAAGAGCCATCAAGAAAACACACGGAGGAGCAAGACAGCTCAGTGCGCCAAAAATCGCAGATTGTCTTTGAGAAGTATGATGAGAGATTTTCACGAGGCTTCCTCAACTTTCGCGGTGGATTTTTGCAAGCTGTTTTCCCGGCAGCCTGAGCGGGAGCGCCGGGAGCAGTTGTTAAGCCTAGAAATCTTTTACCGTTTCGTCAAATCTAAGCAGTGAAAACCTCTTAAATTATTTCGTGAGATGGCCGTAACAGCCGGGCTTTATGTTAATCTTATGAGCCGTCAAGCAAGAATCATGAAGGTTTACAGAAGCAATCTCGCCATTTCTACTTGAGGGAATGTCTGACGCCTTTTAGCAGAGAACTTCCAGCGTTATACGGCCAGATTTCACCTTTATACGGTCAGGTTTTAGGATTTAGAAGTGAACTTTTACTCTTTAGTGAGCAGCTTTCATCGTTTAGAGAGTAACTTTCGGACTTTAGAAGAGACCTTTCACGCTTGAGAAGTGAAGTTTTGCGTTTATGTGAGTATCTTTCACAGATTAGAGAGAAAGTTTCGCGGTTATATGAGCAAGTTTCACAGTTTCAAGGTTTGAGGAGGAGTTGCGGTGCGACGACGCGAAGGCGATGGGTGCCCTGTGGCGGGCGCGCTACAGTTGGTGGGCGACAAATGGACGATGCTCGTGGTGCGCGATCTGGTTTCGGGGCCGAGGCGCACGACCGAGTTGCTGGCGGCGCTGCATCCCATTAGCAGCCGCACACTGGTCGGTCGCCTGCGTGACATGCAGCGCGACGCCTTGATCGAGCGCCACGACTTGGGCGGCAGCCCGCCGCACGTCGAATACGCACTGACAACGCGCGGGCGACGGCTCCTGCCCTTCCTCGATGCCCTCAGACTTCTGGGTCAATCCCTCGACTGCAACGAATGCGAAGACCGCAAAGAACGCCTCGGCGATTACTGCGAAGCCTGCCCGCACAAAACTGATATCGAACCGGCACGCGGGCCCACGCGGCGTCGGGAGAGGGATGATTCGATTGTGTTGTTGTGAGTTGCTGTCAGCATTGAGGTCGCTCGAAAACGCTCATCGAATCTCTGCCGTGACCGGCGTTCGCGGCCTGATCCGTACCAAATAGAATGTGTTCAAATAACCGCGCTCGAAGGTCAGACGCTCGCGAAGCTGCCCGCTAACGGGCTGTCCCGGGAAAACCCACTTGGACTTCGTTTCCTCGAACTCGCCCGCAACGTCGCCTTCTTCCGAATGGAGATGAATCTCCCAGATTGCAGGCATCTGCGCAAAGCGCGACCGGATGATGGTCGTCCATTGTCCGGCAGGGCATGTGATGGTCTTCTTCCCGAACATTGAATCATCTCTCTCTGATGGATTGCGACTGCGACCTAAAGCGATTCTCAGTTGAATGCGGCTCCAAATTCAGTACTGCCTGCGGTAGCGGGCGTTTTTTGGGTGTTGCGCTGGTTTTCAACTAGACTCGTCATCTTGTCATCTATTGACTGTGTTTCTGATCTCAGCAACCTTTTGTCGAAGTGCTGGTAGCGCCTTCTTCAAATTCGCTCCCGGACAAGCAGTTGCTGCGTAGTCATTATGAGCTTTAATCTCCGATACTGGTATCTCGTAATTAGCGGACAGCCAGATTACCAACTCACGTAATGATTCTAGCTGCCTGGGCGAAGGTTTCTCATTCTCGAAGTTGCCTTCAAGAACGACCAGAGCATGTCCGCGAGGGTCATAACTTGTGTTTGTATCTCCGACGTATTTGATGTCCCTGCCTTCAGCTATCTGACCATCAACAGCGAGATAATAATGATACGGAACATCAGGCCATGCGGGTTTGTCTCTGCCGGAAGCAAGGCGACTCTTGCTTTGGGAAAAGTTCTGTAGATTCTGCATTTTCTTTTCTAAGGCGATTCCTTTTTTCTGAGGAGATGCGGTGTGATGAACGGTTATGCGTTGAAGGGTGTGCGGCTGCATCTTTTCGATAGCATCTTTTGCTTTCCATTCCTGCCGTGAAAGAATCTTCGGGCGCGGCGCGTCTGGCAAAGCGTTAGTTAAAGATTTTCCCATCTGACGTTGATTAACGTTCGCTTGATTGGCGCTCGATTCATTTTTCTGACTGAAAGAAGAAGAAGGGACACAGATAGCTGCCGCAAGAACGACAACGGAAAGGAGTGGATACTGTAGATTTTTCAGTCGCATTTTTCACCAGCCTGATTTGATGTACACATCTGAGCGCACGGATTTCATTTGAGCCGCTACACTCTTTGCAGCAGATTTGGCATAAGGCCCCATCACTACTGCCCATAAACTGCCTTTGAAGCCCGGATAATTATCCGTATCAATAATGGTCGCGTCGTGGCCTGACCCTTGAACATATTGCAAGCGTTCATTAGCTTTTTCATGATCGTTCCTGGGATATGAGCCGAGAATAACAAACCAGGTTCCGCCGGATGGCTGTGGAAGTCGCCTTGTCGCGGGTGAATTAGATTCGCTGTTTTTTGCCTCTGGTTTCTTGCCCTCATCAACTGTTTTTTCCCTTCCTCTTTCGAGCCTTGTTTGTTCTTCCTGTAAACTTTCTTTTTGCGATGTCAAACTCGAAGCCTTGCTCGTAACTTCGCCTTTGGCAGTTGATGAAGTATCTGAGCTCGATCTGACCCACGCGCCAATTGCCGCACCAGCCAGCAGAGCCAACGATCCAATCACTATATAAACAAGCAGAGGCTTGCGTCCCTGTCGCGTATGTCGCGCAGGAGAAGGATTCGAGGGCAAAACTTCTGCTGGCGATGAATTCGTAGCGCGCGACGCAGGAATGCGATGAGTTATTTCCGGGTGATGTGGGGTAGAAAGGAGAGTGCCATCCGCCAGGCAGTAAGCGAGCGTTTCTTCCGCATAAGTGTGATTACATGCGGGGCATTGTTTCATAGAACTTCTCCCATGAGACGAATAGTTTTTATATTAACTCTATGGAATTATTCGAGCGTCAACTCTAGCACATGCTCATCCTCAGACTTTTCAATCAAGACGCTAACAATTTCCATCAGCGACGCCAGGGAATTCCACTCATCATCACCAATTTCGCCAATCAGACCGTCCAGCACAAGCCGGAGAGAACAAGCATGAGACTCATGCTATCGAGCGGTCGGGTTGAATGATTTGTTAGATGCGGCGTGTCAGTAATGATAGCGCGCTTGCAGAAAATCTATGCGGTCATGGCTGACCAGATACACGATACGATGCTCTTGAGTTAAGCGCCGCGACCATGCGCCTGACGCAAGATATTTCAATGGCTCCGGCTTACCAATCCCGGTGAATGGATCACGCATGATCGTTTCAATCAAATCAAAAGCTCGAAGAGCAACTTTACGATCCGTCTCCACCCAATACCGTAAATCTTCTCGGAACTCTGGATGAAAGACCGCATCTCGATCAGCTTTCTTCTGGCTCTGCGATCTATTCTTTTGCGTCAAGCCCAGTCTCCTGACGCAATTTTTTTACGCTCTGAGGTTTAACTTTTCGGGCTGTGGCGCGATTCAACGCTGATAACAAACGTTGAGCATTTTTCGGAGATCGGAGCAGATGAGCCGTTTCCAGCAAACTCGAAAGCTCGGACGCGGCGACCAATGCAACATCTTCAGCTCCACGACGGTTAATAATGATTATTTCTCGATTATCTGCGACCTGATTACAGAGCCTGGCTAAATTGGCGCGTGCTTTGGTATAGGTTGTTTGATTTGGCATAAGTGCCTCCTCCATACATGTACAGAATCACTGTACATCACACTAATAAATCTGGTCAAGCAAGAGGCGAGCATCTACCGCCCGAATTAACCCGCGCTGAGCGAGCAGCACACAGGCGAGAATTTACCACACGACGATGAAAGGGATGCTATCGAGGCGTCGGGTTGAATGAGTTGTTGGGCGGCGCTACAGACGTAATCATTTTATTTACCTCCCGAAATCCTCAATGATGAATGAGCTTATAGAGACATTCAAAACTGGCTCAACTTCGCTAAATGTTTCTGTAGGAGCAGCGCCATTTATAATATACACCTTACCTTTATGATATATAGGCTATACGATAAAAGAATGTAGGTCGCAGATCGCCCTACAGATTTAATGGTTACACGAGCTTTAGTGTAAACAGCCTTTCTGTTTGCTATGCGGTTGATTCCTTTCTCCAAAATAACAGCCTCTGGGTCAAAATGTTTCATCGCTAAAACTGCCGTATTAACCAAATTCTTCAACTGTGCATCTGATAGGATCAGAGCCTTGATATGTTTTCACAACTATATTGATATTGCCTCCCGATGTGTCATCAAGAGCCTTCTTAACAACATCTCGTCCATCGCCATCTCTAATCAACCAGCCTTTCGTAAATTTTATTCTAAAATTGTGTGGATCGTTTCTATAGAGAACGAAATCATCATAGCCAAGTCGTTGTGCAAATGCAGAATGGCCAATTATGAGAAAGGACACACAAAGCATCATGAATTTTTTGTTCGTGAGATATAGCTCCTTTAGAATTAGTTGGCCGTTACCTTTCATCAATACCCTTGCTGAAAGAAGACGCCGAACTACTAATTAAATCCCATCGTGTGGCTTAATTACGCTTTGGCCGCCATACTTCAGCTTATCTCGGTAAAAGAACACCTCTGCCCCGTTCCTCAGTTCTGCTTCCTGCTCTGCGCCTTTTCCACAGGTGGATTCGTCTGCGCGGCGGAATTTTTCTGCTCCCAGTCGAAGCCGGGAGAATAGGCGCGCACGTCCATGATCTGGTATTGCTTGACGGCGTATTTGATCTCGACTTGCTGGTTGGGAGTGTGGCTCATGACCGTGAAGACGAACAGCCCTCGTATGTCGCGCTTGTTGAGAAAGACGGCGTAGGTGTGATTCGGCACGACCTTGACGCTCTGGCTGAGGATGGATTGTGCGTGCCTGGAGTAAGGAGAGCCGGGCGACGAGCGTAGATGGTAGAGTTGGAAAACGTCTCCGGCTGAGAGCTTTTCAAGCTGTAGCTCCGCCCCCAGATCAACGAGGAATGCCATGTCGTCTCCGGCAGTTGACGATTGGAATGAGTCGTCCGAACGACACGCGCCGTTGAAAAGCAAATCGGGGCTGTTCCTGCGCTTCGAGTGTTCTGAGAGAAAGAGCGCGGTGCCCTGATAGCCTTTCTGAACATCAGCTTGAGAGCGGCAGCTATATGACGGCGACAATGTCACAGTCTTGATAGCGTGAAGCTCCGGCAATCCGTAATCCTGAGCGGACGCGGCGCTGGCTGAAACGAGAAGCAAAGCTGCGATGAGAGCAAGTCTTTTCATAACGTCTCCTTCACTGATTTGTCAGGTTAGTCTCCGGCTGATGCCTCCACCTTGTTCGAGATGACTTCGCCGTCCGGCATGATGATCTGCTGATGGTCAGCCGTGACGGTCTCGCCTTCCATTGTGACTTCTTCGCCGCCCGGCATCGGCACAGGTAAATTGTCCAGGAAACGCTCGGCGTCAATCGCAGCCATGCAGCCTGTTCCGGCGGCGGTGATCGCCTGACGGTAAAAAGAGTCCTGCACGTCGCCGCAGGCGAAGACGCCCGGAATGTTCGTCGCCATCGAGTGCCCGCCGGTTTTGAGATAGCCAACATCATCCATCTCTAGCTGTCCCTTGAAGAGTTCCGTGTTCGGCTTGTGCCCGATGGCGATGAAGACGCCATCGCAGGGAAACACAGTCTCTTCGTTCGTCTTGTTATTGGAAAGACGCACGCCCGTCACGCCATCTTCCATCGAGCCGAGAATCTCTTCGACATCTGTGTTCCAGATGAATTCGATCTTCTCGTTGCCGAGCGCCTTGTCCTGCATGATCTTCGACGCGCGCAAACTATCGCGGCGATGAACGACGAAGACGCGGGCGGCATAGCGCGTCAGAAACGTAGCTTCTTCCATCGCCGTATCGCCGCCGCCGACGACCACCAGACGCTTGTTGCGAAAAGCGGGCAACGGCCCGTCACAGGTGGCACAGGCCGAAACACCGTTGCCGCCAAGCCCATCGGGAACTTTCGCCTCGCCCGGAATGCCCAGCCACTTCGCGCTTGCTCCCGACGCGATAATCAACGTCTCTGTCTCAACGAGGTTCTCTTCCGTATAGAGCTTGAAGGGGCGCTCACTCAAATCAACTCGCTCAATGTTAGCGTCGAGAATCTCTGTGCCGAAACGAAGCGCCTGTGCCCTGAACTCTTCCATCAAATCAGGCCCCTGAATGCCTTTGGAAAAGCCCGGATAGTTCTCGACTTCGGTCGTAATCATCAACTGCCCGCCGGGAATCAGTTGTCTCATGGCGTCGTTGGCGTCAATGACAAGGGGTTTCAGGTTGGCGCGCGCCGCGTAAATCGCCGCCGTCAGTCCGGCTGGCCCCGATCCGATGATAACGACTTCTCTGTGCATCTTTTCTTTAGTCATTTGAGTCTGGTCGGTCTCCTTACTGTACGCTCAGGGGGCGAGAGTTTTTCTGGCTGCTCGCGCCCAGAAGTGTATAGCCTTTTCAGTTGCGCGTATAGTATAACTAGATGCGCTAAAGTAGTCGAATACCGGGACGGACAGGCTGAACCTTTCAGGTCGAGCCGCAGCGCAGCTTTCCGAACTTACAGGCACGCGCTCGCCCTGCGTGATGGGTTGCATCCAAAAAGCATCTTGAGCACAGAGGGAATCAAAGAAGCGCGGACGCTTGAGACCATCGCGGTGCTCGGCGCGGGCACGATGGGTCACGGCATCGCGCAGGTCGCAGCCTTCGCGGGCTACAGGGTTATCCTGCGCGACGTGAACCGCGATGCACTCGCGCGCGGCATTCAGGCAATCGAAGGCAATCTCATCAAAGGCATCTCTCGCGGTAAATTAACCGAGGATGATCGCGACCAGACGCTCCAACGCATTCGTGGGGCTGTTCAGTTATCCGAGGCTGCCGACGCTGACTTGATTATCGAAGCTACGCCCGAAGTGTTAGAAATTAAGCAGGAGATTTTGCGCGAGGTTGAAAGTCTCGCTCAACGGCCTTTCATTTTCGCCTCGAACACTTCATCTCTTTCAATCACGGAGATTGCGCGAGCCTCGCGCCATCCGGAGCGCGTCGTCGGGATGCACTTCTTCAATCCCGTTCATATCATGCGTCTGCTGGAAATCGTTAAAGGACAGGACACGAGCGACGAAACCATCTTGATGGCACAGGAAGTCGGG
>JACCVS010000701.1 GCA_013698055.1 Acidobacteriota bacterium | reverse complement strand
AACACATCAATCTAGGGGGCGGGATTCCCGTCAACTACCTGCGCGACCGTTCGATGGCTGATCAATTGCCAGAGCATGAGCGCGATATGCTCGGCGCTGAACTCGAACCCGCAGATATGCTCGCGGCGGCGCTCAAGGTCGCACGCGAATCGGCACGCGAAGCAAATGCCGAACACCTGCTCAACCGCGTCACCATTCTGCTTGAACCGGGTCGCAGCATTATCGCCGACGCCGGATTGGTCTTGACGACCGTTCGCAACATCAAGCGCAGACCTGAGACAAATGATGTCTGGCTTTTGACCGACGCTGGCTATAACCTGCTGCTCTCGATGAACAATTACAAGTGGTACTACCACCTGATCTCAGCTTCGCGCGCTGCCGAGATTTGCAAGACGGATTACAAAGTCGCCGGGCCGCTCTGCGATTCGGGCGACGTCTATTTCGACATCGAGCGCGAAGGAAGATTGCCGGACTATCGCACCTTACCGGAGAACGTGCAGCCTGGCGAAGTCCTTGCCCTTCTCAACAGCGGCGCTTACTCCCTCGCGCAGATGTTTCATTACAACGGTCGCCCATTGCCCGCTGCCGTAATGGTGCGTGAAGAGGGTCATGTTGATTTGATTCGCCGCCGCGACACCTATGATGATTTAGTTACACATGATGTCTGGTGAAAGTAAGTTCAATGTTCAAGGTTCAAGATTCGCTGCCTAACATTGAACATTGAACTTTGAACTTTGAACTGATTATGTCCAAACTCGCTCCCAGCAATGTCACTCTTATTCGCGGCTTAACCCTTGTCGCGGCGGCTTCCATCGTGATCGGCAACGTCATCGGCACGGGCGTCTTTTTGAAGGCGCGCGTAATGACGTGCAATGTCGGGACGCCGGGCATGGTGATTACCGTGTGGGTCGTCGCGGGAATCCTCAGCCTGGCGGGCGCGCTGACCTATGCAGAGTTGGCGGCGATGATGCCCCGCGCCGGGGGCGAGTATGTGTTTATGCGCGAGGCGTATGGCCCGCGCTGGGGTTTCCTTTACGGCTGGATGCAAATCTTCATCGCTAAGACCGGCTCGCAGGCTTCGGTCGCCGTCGCCTTCGCGATCTTTCTCAATAACCTGACAGGCAACGTGCTCAGCGAGCCTTTCTTCACCCTCAATCTTTTGGGTAAAAATTTTGACTTCGGCTACCTGCAACTCATCGCGCTCTCTTTAATCGCCATTTTCACATTGGTCAATTGCGCTACTGTGGTAGTCAGCGGGTGGATCGCAACCATCTTGACGGGAGTCAAGATTGCGCTCGTGCTGGGAATTGGATTTGGAGCGTTTATGTTGGCGAGCGGGAACTGGGGACACTTCGGTGAGGTTGCCAACATCCAACCGCGCTTGTGGTTTACCCAACCGATTAAGTGCGAAGGCGTCAGCACAGCATCAATGTTCGGCATGGCCGGTTTCAGCGCGGCAATGCTCGGTGCGCTCTGGGGATACGACGGCTGGAATAATCTAACGCTCGTCGCAGGCGAAGTGAAAAATCCACAACGCAATATCCCGCTCGCTCTCATCGGCGGAACGGCTCTAATCATCATTCTTTATGTCTTTGTCAATATCGCTTACTTCTATGTGCTCTCACCAACTGAAATCGCTTCAGTTCCCAAAGCTTCTTCGGTAGCGGCTGAAGTAGCCAAAAGCTTTTTCGGCCCCGTCGCCGTGGCCGTCGTTTTAGCTTCGTTGATGGCCTCTTCAATCGGCACACTTCATACTTCGATTCTGACGGGCGCACGCGTGCCTTATGCGATGTCGCGCGACCGTCTCTTTTTCCCGAGGCTTGCTCGTCTGTCCCCACGCACGCACGTGCCCATCGGCGCGCTTGTCGTTCAGGGAATCTGGGCGGGCATCCTGACGCTCTCCGGGTCTTTTGATACTCTGACGGATTACGTTGTCTTCGGCTCGTGGATTTTCTATGGATTGACGACCGCTTCAGTCTTCATCTTCCGTCGCAGAATGCCGAACGCGGAGCGGCCATATAAAGCTTGGGGCTATCCGGTCGTGCCCGTGCTATTCCTGGTCGTCACAGGGTTTCTACTCTTCACGACGCTGCTGCCCGATCCGGCGGCGGGTTTGAAGGGTATTAATCTCAACGCCCTCTTCGGTCTGGGCTTGATCGCCCTCGGGCTTCCGGTTTACTGGTACCTGTCTCGCCGCAACCGAATTGCGTATGAGGGAACATCCACTAATGATGACGACTTAACCCGAGAGAATGACAAAGAAAGTGGTAGCTAAGCAGACGACCTATGTATCTCAAGGTCTAACCTGAACGAATCATCAAGCGTTTAATTCTCGTACCCTCTTGAAAGGTCTTGAAGAGAGCAATGATCGAAGAGAGAAGGCGTGCGGAGCGTTTCCAGGTCAATCTCGATATTCAATGGGAAGGCACTTCCGGGCGACGCAAAGGAACTATCAGCGACATCAGTACGAGTGGCTGTTTTATTTTGACTTCACCCGAGGTGGTTGCGACCGAGCCGATTAAGGTCGGGATTCAGTTGCCGAAGGGGAAAAGCGTGACGCTGCCCGGCGAAGCAGTTTACTCGACGGAAGAGATCGGTTTTGCCCTGCGCTTTACCGATCTTGGCAAGAATGAGGAGCTCTTTCTTCAGCGCCTGATTGATTCTGCCCGCAGAAAGCTGTCCCAGTGAGAAAGCAGTCACAGGGGCTTAATGAAACCATTTCACTGATGAGCCAGGAACGGATTGGCAAAATTATTCTTGACTTGCCGTCCGAGTTGGCTTAGAAGCACAGTGGTTTGACGACATATTGAAGCGGAGTGGCTGTTCTGTCGGACACTCTAATCCTGAAATTTAACTTAACTTACGAAGGAGCGCCCAAGATGGACAGTCGTATTCTTGGTATTATCGGAGGAGTTTTGGTTTTAATCGGCATATTTCTGCCGATAGTTACCGTTGATGTTGCGCAGGCAAACATTAGTCAAAGCGCCAGCTTTTTTGACGCCGTTAAAGCCGGAAGCTGGGAGGGATATGTTGTGTTGCTTGCCGGGATCGCATCCATTATCCTGGCAGTACTGAGAAAGTACAGATTGCTAATTCTGACCGGCGTGATAACTCTCGGAGTGGTCGTCCTAAACCTTCTCAACATGAAAGCAAGCATAGCAAAAGCAATGGGACAAACGGACGCTGCGGCGTTGGAGGCTATGGGAGTTAGCGTTAACACACAGTGGCTTGGTTGGATAGTTTTAATTCTCGGTGCGCTCGCGCTCATCGCGGCTGGTGCCATGAGTCGCAACGCCCCCGCACCCGGCATGAATTACGGGGCACCGCCGCCGCCACCGCCGCCTTATACTCCGGGACGATAGATTATCAACATCAATCTTGCGAGCGAGCGCCCTTTTTACAGGGGCGCTCGTTAAGCATTTTCTAGCCGCAGTTCACCCAGAAGATCGTGAGGCCAGAGCTTCACGTGCAACTTCTTTGTCATCGAAGTGGAAAGTCTCGCGGCCAATGATCTGGTAGTCTTCGTGTCCCTTGCCCGCAATGACCACTAAATCTCCCGTACGTGCCTCCATGATCGCGCGATGAATGGCTTCACGGCGGTCGGCAATCTTTTCGTATGGTTTGGAAGTCTCGCGCATCCCCGTTTCAACGTCCGCCAGAATTCTCAAAGGGTCTTCGGTTCGCGGATTGTCCGAAGTCAGAATCACGACATCGCTTAAACTCGCGGCAGCCTCGCCCATCGGAGCGCGCTTCGAGCGGTCGCGGTCGCCGCCGCAACCGAAGACTGTGATGATTCTTCCACGCGTCACATCGCGCGCAGTCCGCAAGACATTGATGAGCGCGTCGTCCGTGTGCGCGTAATCCACTACCACTGCGAAATCACCCTGATGCGGGATGCGCTCGAAGCGACCCGGCGCGCCAGCGCAGGTCTCAATAGCGCGCCCAATCACGTCCAACTCGTAACCGAGCGCAAGTCCGGTGGCGGTCGCCGCCAGAATGTTGTAGATGTGCGGGCGCCCAACCAAAGGCGAGTGTAGCTCGCGCTCGCCCGCCGGTGTCCGAAGCGTGAAGCGCATTCCTTCGAGCGAATGCTCTACGCCAGTAGCCGTGACATCGGCATCCGTGTTGAGCGCATAACGAACGACCTTTGTCCCGGTTCCTTCAAGCTCATCGGCAAGCTGCAAGCCGCGCACGTCATCAATGTTGATGACGGAAGTCTTCGGAGTTCCGCCGAGACTACCGTCAAAGAGCCTGCGCTTGGCCGCGAAGTAATTATCCATCGTGCCGTGATAATCCAGATGATCCCGCGTCAGATTGGTGAAGACAACGACGCTATATTGAAGAGCGTCGCAGCGATGAAGGTCAATCGCCTGTGAAGAACTCTCCATCACCGCCATGCGACAATTCGCATCCACAGCGCGGCGCAGGAGGCGCTGCATATCCGTCGCTTCCGGCGTCGTTCGTTCCGCCTTCAAGTGCTCTTGATCCACCCTGTACTCGACCGTCGTCGTCATCGCCACAGGCTCATTCGCGCTATCTGCGATTGAAGCGACGAGGTAAGTCGTCGTCGTCTTTCCATTCGTCCCTGTGATGCCGACGAGTTGAAGCTCACGCGATGGGTGATCGTGAGTTGTGGCGGCGGCGAGCGCCATCGCGCGCCTGATTTCAGTGACCTCAAGCCACGCGCCATCAAAGCCTGCGGGCGCTTCAAGCTCTGAGATAACACCGACCCCGCCTTGCTTCATCACCTGCTCGACAAAACGGTGAGCATCCAATTCTGCCCCGCGCACGGCGACAAACAGGCTTCCCTCCTTCGCTTGGCGCGAATCGTGCGTCACATCCAGAACTTCCCTACTCTCATCCCCGGTCAACTTTCCGTTCAACACCTGCGCCAATCCGCCCAGCGTCGCGCGCCGCCTTTGTTTCGTTGCCTCAGCCACTTTTCACCACCCCTATTTTTTCAGTTTCAACCGCAGAGGTTTTACCGCGATTGCAGTTGAGACGCAAACTCATCTCTTGAAAGAAAAGCACGGAGCGAACAGGATTGACCGAAGAATGTTTGCACTGCTTTAGATATGAAAGTTGCAGTTTAGAGTTCAAACTTTAGTTTGCTTTGTTACGGGACGAACACGCTAAAGCGTGAACTCTGAACTACAAACACTTCGATTACAGAGCACTTAGACTTTGATAAAAACATTCTTCCGGTAAAGCAGCCACATCATGAGCAGCCAGAAAAAGATGTAGGTGACAGCGTAAAAGAGTGAAGCATTTACTGGCGATGCCCACGAAGCAAACAGGTTCTGGAAGATGAAAGGTTGGAGCGCGATTGATGAGCCGTCGCCGCGCGGCAATTTGATGACGCTCATCAATCGTCCGAGCAGGCCGGAAAAGACGAAGAGCGCGAGAGCGTTGACGCCGAAGATGATAAAAGGCTTTGCCCATCGCTTGTAGCCTTTAATATCTACGAGCCAGTAGCAGAAGGCGAGCAGTTGCAAAGCCATGCCTGCCGTGAAGACGACATAGGAGCTTGTCCACAGAGATTTGTTAATCGGAAACCAACTATGCCACGCCCAGCCAACGGCCACCGCGCACGCTCCGGCAAAGAACATGCCTCCGACTTTTTCCATCTGCGTGCGCTTGGAGCGCAGCCAGTGTCCGGTCAACACACCTGCAAGTGTCGTCGCTATTGCTGGGAGAGTGCTTAACAATCCTTCGGGATCGAAAACCTTTCCGCCTTTCCAGATGTGATTCCCCAGCAGTCCGCGATCAATATATGCCGCGAGGCTTCCTTCCTTGCCCAGATCGCCTGCGCCGAATCCGGGCACGGGAACAATCGTCATCAGAATCCAATAGAGCAAGAGCAAGGCAGCGGCGATGATAGCCTGTGTGCGCCAGCTTGTTTTCAAAAAGATGAGTGATGCAATCAGATAACAGATGGCGATGCGTTGAAGCACGCCGGGAATACGAATCTCTGCCAGATCGAAATACGGAAAGCCATTGAGAAAGAGTCCGAGCGCGAAGACGATAGCAGAGCGTTTGAAGACCTTCTTCAATAAATCATACTGGTCGTTGCCCGTTTCAACACGGCGCGCAAACGCCAGCGTGATCGAGATGCCGACGATGAAGAGGAAGAACGGAAAGATTAAATCCGTCGGCGTCCAGCCATGCCATTCAGCATGTTTCAAAGGGCTGTAAATTGCGCCCCACGTTCCCGGATTGTTGACCAGCACCATGCCCGCGATGGTCAACCCGCGAAACACGTCGAGCGACAACATCCGCCCGGATGAACTGCTTTTGGTAACTTCGGAAGATGCTTCCATCGTTTGAACTCAGATTGAATCTATTGCGCTCGCCGTCCCTTTTCATTATTGTGTTGTGCGCCGGAGAGAACTATCACGGCAGGGATTCACTGTCAACAATGTTCCTTCAAAAGAGATTCGTCTTAATCATTAATCAAAGGATCACACCTTGTCTTTAATGCTTCAGGAGATCGCCGAGCAACCGGCAGCGCTACTGAAAACCATTCAGGAAGAGCGAAGCAAGGTCGAACGGCTTGGCGCATTCTTGAAGGAGCGCGACGTTGACTTAATCGTCCTCGTCGCCCGTGGTAGCTCTGACAACGCTGCCCTCTTCGGTCGGTACCTGCTCGAAGTGACGACCGGCATTCCCGTCTCGCTCGCCGCACCGAGCGTCCACACGATTTACAACGCTAAACTAAAACTCAATCGCGCGCTCGTCATCGGCGTCTCGCAGTCGGGCGAAGGCGAAGACATCAATCGCGTTTTGGAGAACGCGCGCGACTGCGGGGCATGTACCGTCGGGATTACTAACGAAGCCACATCTTCAATGACGAAGTTGGTGGACGAGACGCT
>JACCVS010000109.1 GCA_013698055.1 Acidobacteriota bacterium | reverse complement strand
TCAAGTGGGGACATGAAGTCATAGTCGCCAGCGATGGCAATGCAGCATTGGCTGTGCTTGAGAGCGATGACGCACCGCCGCTCGCCATTCTCGACTGGATGATGCCCGGCATGGACGGCGTTGAAGTGTGCCGGAGCGCGCGTCAATCGGCCAGCGACACCCCACCTTACATCATCCTGCTGACAGCCAAAACGGAGAAAGAAGATATCGTGGCCGGGCTTGAGGCCGGGGCGGATGATTACCTCACCAAGCCTTTCGCGCGCGCCGAATTGCGCGCCCGCATCGGGGTCGGAGCGCGTCTCATCAAATTACAGAAGAAACTGGCGAATCGCGTGGAAGAGATAAATCAGGCTCTGGCCGAGCGCGAGCGGGCAAGTGATTCGCTGCGGGCAAGTGAAAGCCGTTACCGGCATCTGGTGGAACATAGTCAGGGACTCATCTGCACGCAAGACCTCGCGGGCAAGCTGCTCTCGGTTAACCCGGCGGCGGCGCGTCTCCTTGGCTATCAACCTCAAGAGATGGTGGGACGCAACTTGAGCGAGTTCATCGCGCTACCTCACCGGCACTTGTTCAATTCGTATCTGGAACGAATCACGCGGCAGTCAACTGACACTGGCCTGCTACATATCATCACGAAGTCCGGCGCTGAACGCATCTGGCAATATGATAACTTGCGCTACGAAGAAGCAGGACAGGAGCCTTACGTGCTTGGCCACGCGCAGGACGTGACCGAGATCAAAAGAGCAGAAGCGATGATGCGCAATCTCTCGCTGACGGATGAGCTGACGGGACTGTACAACCAGCGCGGATTCCTCGCTTTGGCCGAACAGCAATTGAAGGTGGCACGACGAACAGGACAGACCTTCTCGCTTCTCTACGCGGACATGGACGGTCTGAAACAAATCAACGATACTCACGGCCATCAGGAAGGTTCGCAGGCCATCCAGCAACTCGCGGAGATTCTCAGAAAGACTTTTCGCGAAGCCGACACCATCGCCCGCATCGGTGGCGATGAATTCGCGATTCTCGTAGCTGACATCACACCCGGCGATGTTAAGATTCCTCTCGCTCGTCTACAGGAACATCTGCTTTATTACAACATGCGAGAGTTTCATAATTACTCACTCTCATTGAGTGTTGGCGCAGTCTGCATCAATCCGGGGGATGAGTTTTCTATAGCAGACCTGCTGATGACAGCGGATGAAGCAATGTACGAGAATAAAAAGCGCAAGCGTCAGCCCGCTTTATTGATTGACGCGCACCGCGAAGAACATGTCGCGCTGGCCGGGCAACCCCCGGAACGTGTATTGCAAAGGGTATAACGTATGAAAGTCTTGATTGCCGAAGATGACCCCGTCTCGCGCCGCGTGCTCGCGGCAACGCTCGGTAAGTTTGGTTACGAAGTCGTGGCCGCTGCCGATGGCGCGGAAGCGTGGGCTGCGCTCCAGCGTGACGATGCTCCATCTATAGCCATCCTCGATTGGATGATGCCTGAGTTGGACGGTGTCGAAATTTGCCGTCGGGTTCGCGCTCTCCCGACCACGACCACCCCGCCTTATCTCATCCTCCTGACAGCCAAGAGTGGCAAAGAGGATGTGGTCATAGGGCTTGACGCCGGAGCCAACGATTACCTGACGAAGCCCTTTGACCGGGCTGAGCTTCGCGCCCGCGTGCAGGTCGGCGCGCAAGTCCTGGAGTTACAGGCGAATCTCGCTACGCGCGTGCGCGAACTCGAAGCCGCTCTCTCAGAGGTCAAGCAGCTTCAGGGTCTGCTCCCCATCTGCTCGTACTGCAAGAAAATTCGTGACGAGCAAAACCACTGGCACCGAGTCGAGAGCTACATCAGCGAGCACGCGGAAGTTGAATTTAGCCACGGCATCTGCCCAACCTGCTATACGGACGTTGTTCAACCGCATCTTAATCAACTGGAGTCTCGCGAGAACTATAAAACGAGAAAGACATAATCAGATGAGAGATATAACGATAGCTACTCCAACATCAAATCGGATACTGGTCGCAGAAGACGATGCAATGATTATGCGGATGGTCACAGCCATCTTGCAGAAGGAAGGCTATACTGTCGTGCCTGCCTGTGATGGACGTGAAGCCTATAGAATTCTCCATACTGACGCCGATTTTGCAGCGGCGATATTTGACATGCATATGCCGCATCTCAAAGGTCTTGACGTAATCACTCACATGCAGACAGAGAGACGGCTGAGACGTATCCCCGTCATGATGATGACCGCCGAGAGAGATTTGACACTTTGCTCAGAGTTCTTTGCGGCGGGCGCTGCTCTCTTTCTCCAGAAACCCTTCACCCCCGCTCAGATGCAAACCGTGTTGCGCCTGCTGGTCAGCAAAGCTGCTGTCTCAAAAACCAAGCAAACTAATCCTCACAATGCCATGACACGTGTAGCATAGAGAGCGCATGAGATGAATACCGCTTGCCAATCAGCCAGGCTTCCGATTGTCTCTGGTAGGAATTGAAAATGAATCTCGAATGAATTCTCTGTTAAATTTTCGCGGATGAGAGTTAATTTCAGGAGTTCTTCTTCGCCCGCAAGATTCAAGCATGATATTTTGTTGTGGGTATCCAGTAATAGATGTCTAACAATAGGCGGAAGCCCAAGTCATCTGCTTTCGCTGCGGATTTCTGTCGCTTCATTGAAGGAACGAAGTGGAAGTTTTGGTAATCTCTTAGACGCTGCTTAATCAACTTCGGAAGCAGGGTTTGAAGCTATGCCAGTCGCAAATGAGTTGACCAGCGAGGTCACAGCCTTCATATGAGTTGACCAGCGAGGTCACAGCCTTCATATTGAGAAAAGAAGGCTTGAGTGATCCAAAAGGGCTAAGACAATTGCTGCTCGTATTCCACACCAGCTTGCGCTCGCTCGCTTGAGGAACGTCAACGCCGCCGCGCTAAGTTCTCTTCTGAAGCCTTTTCGAGCCGTAATAAAAGCGCGCCTTCAAATCTTCCCTGGCGGTGAATAATTTCGATGTCTGCCGGAGCCGGACAATCCAAGCAGGAAGCGGGGCGTGATGAAGCCGCTAAAATGGCTCTGCCTCCCTCGCTTTATCATCAGAAGCACCTGCTTTTTAACCGGGAACTGAGCTGGCTGGAATTCAATCGCCGCGTATTGGAAGAGGCGCTTGACCAGAAACAGCCACTGTTGGAACGGCTGAAGTTTCTCTCGATCTTCTCGTCCAATTTGGATGAGTTTTTCATGATCCGCGTCTCAGGGCTTCAGGAGCAGTTAGACGAGGAAGTGGCAGAGCTTTCTCCCGACGGCATGACGCCTGAAGAGCAATTGAAAGAAATCAGCGCGCGGCTCAAGCCGATGGTCGCCGAACAAATACGCTGCCTGACGGAGGACGTGCTTCCCGCCCTCGCCGCTGAAGGTGTCCTGATTACGCCTTACAAAGAGTTGACGAAAGATGAGCGGCAACTCCTCGACGAGTATTTCACTGAAAACGTTTTTCCGGTCTTGACGCCCCAGGCTGTTGACCCGAGCCACCCATTCCCCTACATGTCGAACCTCAGCCTCAACCTTGGCCTGATGGTCGAACCGGCTGATGATCCGAGCAGCAAGTTCCCTTCCGCCATGCTCAGCGAGTCGCGATTCGTTCGCCTCAAGATTCCGCCCATCGTTCCGCGCCTCGTCCCCGTTGGACAGTCGCAATCGAAGTTTACTTTCCTCGGCGATGTGATCGCAGCCAACATCGGTTCCCTCTTTCCGAACAGGCGCGTGGGCAAGGCGTATTTGTTTCGCGTCACGCGCGACGCGGACATAGAGTTCCGCGAGGACGAGGCCAGCGACCTGTTGAAGGTGATGAGGGAACACCTGCACAGGCGACGCTTCGGTGCAGCCGTGCGCCTCGAAGTCACGGCGAGTATGCCCGACAAGATGCTCCGCTATCTGACCGGCGCGCTCGAATTAACCGACGATGATGTTTACGCCATCAACGGCCCCTTGAATATCCCCGACATCATGAGGCTTTACCAATTAGAGAGGCCGGATATGAAAGACAGGCCGTTGCGGATCACCATTCCAGCACCTCTCAAGGAGAGCAAGTCTGTCTTCGCCGCGATCAGGCAGCAGGACATCCTGCTGCATCATCCATACACGTCTTACACGACCGTCACAGACTTCATTCGCGCCGCAGCCCATGACCCGGACGTGCTCGCTATCAAGATGTGCCTCTACCGCACAGGCAAAGACTCGCCCATCATTAAATCGCTGATGGAGGCGAGCGAGCGCGGCAAGCAGGTCGCAGTGCTTGTTGAACTCAAAGCGCGCTTCGATGAAGAGAATAATATCGAGTGGGCCGGAAGGCTTGAGCGAGCGGGCGTGCATGTTGTTTATGGCGTGCTGGGGCTGAAGACGCATTGCAAGCTGACGCTGGTCGTGCGGCGCGAGAATGACCGCCTGCGCCGCTACGTTCACATCGCGACGGGCAACTACAACCCGACGACCTCGCGCACCTATACGGACTTTGGCCTGCTGACTGCCAACAAGAAGATCGGCGCGGACGCCACTGAACTCTTTAACTTCCTGACGGGCTGCTCGCTCCAGTCGAAATACCGTCGCCTGCTGGTTGCGCCCGTGAATTTGCGCGAGCGGATAATCGAACTCATTGAACGCGAAACCACGTATCAGAAAAAGG
>JACCVS010000561.1 GCA_013698055.1 Acidobacteriota bacterium | reverse complement strand
ACAAGAATTCCGCGCGCGTGAATCGGCACGGCGACGCCCGCATGTAATCCTGTCTCTTCGAGCTTACCGCGCAAAAGCTTCTCCGCATCTCCCACTTCTTCATCGTTATTTTCATCCAGCCACGCCTGTATCTCGCTTCCCTTTCGTTCAACTGCGGATGCAAACTGCTCGCCAACTGCGCGCGCCTTCGCTTCGTCAAAGTGCTCATGCGAATGGATGGCGCTTTCGCGCAAGTGACCGTCTTCGTCGCGCAGGTAAATAACGATGCAGCACAAATCCCAGTGACGCAGGATCATGCTTGAGAAGGCTTCACAAACTTCTGCCGGTGTGCTGATGGTGTCCGGCGAGAGAGTTTGCGTATAGAAGAGATCAACGATTTCCGCGCTCAAAGAGCGAAACTCCTTGAGTCGTGCGTCAAGCGAATTTTTCTCTTCTATGGCTAAGCCTGCGGGAGGTGCGTTTTCGGTAATCAATTCGCTCATAACTTGTAAACAATGAAGCGCCCGCGCTTGCCTGGCAAGCGAAAGAGGCAGCAGGGTTTCTCTGAATTTTAGTTACAGTAACTATAAAGTGCAGATTATCAGAGTGTCAAAGGTGAATAGTGGTCAGTAATCAGTGGTCAATGATAAGTATGAAGAGTGCAATAAGCATTGCCGGGTTTTGTCTTTAACTGATCCGTTGAGCAGCAACCGCTGACCACTGTCTTTTGCTTCTCGCGTGCGCTATGATGCCGCAGGGATGAGTTGAGCGCTTCACTGACCGGATTGGCTTGGGGAGATTGAGGCGCGCGTACTCGTCACAATACCTGAGCGCATGGCTGGCCAACTAAAGAGACACCCACTGACAGAACTGGTACGCGAAATCTCTGCCGCAGGATTATCGGGCGCATTGCGCCTGACGCGAGAGCAAGCCAGGGCGGTTGTCTATTTCGATGCGGGTGAAATCATTTACGCGGCTTCTAACCTGCGTGCCTACCGCTTGGTTGAAGCCGTGCGGCGGTGGAACATTCTAAGCGAAACTCAGCTTCAGGCTGTTCAAGGGAAGACTTCCGATCTGGACTTTGGCGCGGCACTGGTCGAGGCGGGAACACTGAGCCGCGTAAAGCTTGAGACGCTCGTGGCGCGCCAGGTCTCCGAAGTGCTTTACCACATGTTACTCTGGACGGAAGGCGACTGGGATTTCGAGTCGCGCGTGCGCCTTGCCGAAGACATTCGCGTGGACGTTGATTCGAAGAAGCTGTTGATTGAGAGCGCACGCCGCCTGCCAATCGAATTTGTTGCGACCAGGCTCAGCAATCAGAACGAGAAACTTCTCCCGGAAGCACAGGCGACCGATGACGAGCTTGACCTGCTGCCGAAAGAAGCCTTCGTGCTGACGCGCGTTGATTCGCCTATCAGTATTAATGATTTATTAACTATCGGGGGTCTTCCTGAAGCCGAGACCTTGCATATCATTTATACGCTCGCGCTGGGGGGCTTCCTACAACGCGAAAAATGGCCGCAGGCGCTCACGTCTGAAGAGCTAGCCAGGGCGCGCGCCGCCGGAGTTGCTTCGGCAAACCGGACTTCACCTGTCGAGGTGGAATTGAAGAGCGAGCCGAAGACCGAGCCGATCACACAGAGACCAATTGTTGCCGAAGAGAAGCACGATCAGCAGAGTGAGATTGATGCTCTGTTCGCCATGATTCGCATCACAACGGATCACTATCAGATGCTAGCCGTTCGTCGCAGCGCGAGCACTGCCGACATCAAGCGCGCCTATTACGCACTGGCCAAGCGTTTTCATCCTGATCGCTTTCGCAAGGATGCGGATTCTGCCCAGCTTGCGCGCATCGAATCAGCTTTCGCGAAGATTGCACAGGCTTACGATATCCTTAAAGGTAAAACCTCGCGTGCCACTTATGACTCCAAACTGCTCAGGGAGGATGAAGTAGCGCGCACCAGCAGGGCAACGGCGGCAGCCCAACAGTCTGCGGCAAATCCTAAATCGGGCGCACAAACAGCGGGCAGCAATAGTTCGCCACCGGTTACCGGATCGCAACCAGAGCAGACGAGGCGGCTGGCCGAGGAGAAGTTTCAGCAGGGATTATCTGCCTTGCAGCAGGGCAATCATGCATTCGCCATCGCGTCGCTCGGGGAAGCCGCGCGTCTTGCGCCAGGAGAGCCTCGCTATCGTGCGCACTTTGGTCAGGCCATGTCAGGCCAACATCAATTGCGCCGTAGCGCGGAGGCTGAAATCAAAGTGGCTATCTCGCTCGACGCCAACAATGCTTCTTATCATGTGATGCTCGCAGAGCTGTACACGGAAATCGGCCTGCTGCGCCGCGCGCAGAGTGAGATGGATCAGGCGCTTTTAATTGATCCCAAAAATGACGGCGCGCTTCGTTTGCGCGACAAATTGAAAGGCAAAAGCTAGTGGTCAGTAGCCAGTGGTCACTGGTCAGAAAGATTTTACCTTTTAACTGACCACTGACCACTGGCTACTGACCACTGCGAGCTACTATATGTCCATCCACCTTGATTTTTCAGAGAGCGAGCGCGTGGCGGGCGAGGCGTTCATGCGTTTGGCTGCGGCTGCGGATGATTTTGAAGGATACGCAAATCCACATGCGGCGCGAATTGCGAAGCTGGCCGATGCGGTCGCCAAACAATTTCACATGGCCGAGCAGGATCGCGCTTCGCTCAAGCTGGCCGCGCTCGCGCACGATTTGGGCGAAGCGGCAATGGAGCGCGATTACATCAAGCGCAAGGGAAAGTTGACAGAAGATGAGCGACTTGATCTTGCGCGGCATCCCGTTATCGGCGAGCAGGAGACGGCGCGCGCAGGTGCGGATCGCGGCGCGCAGCTTCTGGTGCGCTGGCATCAGGAATGGTGGAACGGCGGAGGTTATCCGGATGCCCTCAACCGTGAAGAGATTCCGATTGGGGCGCGCATTCTCCGCGTTGCAGACGCTTACGCCGCGCTCACAGACGCACGCCCCTTTCGCCCCGCTTTTACGGAAGAAGAAGCGCGTCAGCATTTAACAGAATGGGCAGGTCTTGAATTCGACCCGCGCGTCGTGCGCGCCTTTCTCTCGCTTCCAGCGATTCCCGAACTTAAATCTTTCGCGAAAGGCAATCCGGAGTCTGAAGTCTTAAGCCTCGAATCGGAAATAAGTTCCGAGACTTTGACTTCCGGCTCCAGGCTCTAGGCTCCAGACTCTTATGAGCACAATTCCGAACGGGTGGCTTGCCTTTGAACTGGGTGTGCTGCGTCGTCTCAAATTTAAATCAATATCGCTGCCTTTCACAGGCGAGCCTGATCTGGGTGTCTATCTCAAACGCTGGGGCGCGTGCGTTGCGACAAACGATCTGGCACAGTGGGCGGCAACGAAAGCCGCCGCGTTTGTCGAGAACAACACGGAACAACTCTCTGAAGAAGATGTCTCACTCACGCTCGAAGACGCTTACGTGCCACGACACAAGCTGGGCAATCCGGGGTTGCGGAAATGGTTCAACGAAACCGACGCATGGTGGTTTGATAATGTGCGCCAAAGTATCGAAAAGCTGGAATCTCCCACGATTCGCGCGCTGGCGCTCACCTGCGGGATGATGGTCGGAGACTATGTGCTCTCTTTTGATGAAGGGACGCGCGAGTTTCGCCAGCCGCTCTCTCAGGTCTTTCGCCGCGTCTGGCAGACGCAGGTTCCGCCCATCAACAACTCGCAGCGCAACACGAGCGACAATCGCGAGGCGCGCGACTTCATCGCCGAGCAGCACCCTAAGCTCCTTTATCTTCGTTTGCCCCGTCCGAGAGGGATGCACGAGCAACGCCGGAATGTATTTTCCGCCTGGCGCGAGGAATGGCTGCGGGGCGAAGACGGCTTCTGGGATGAATTCGAGAAGACCGGAAGCGGGCGATTGGGCACAAGCATTGTCACCAAACAACAGTACCTGCGCTTTGTGGAAGACCTGCTTCGGGTGGCACTGCACATTCCCACATGGGCAATCGCTCATGTGGAAAATGGCTTCATCCCCACCAGTGATCTGGTCGAAACTATCAACCGCGTTCGCAAGGTAGAAACTGTCTATTCCAAAGATTTCTCGGAACTCACGGGCTTGCGCGCGGCGATTATCACAGCATGAGAATCGTAGGTGCAGGGCTTGTCCCTGCCTCTATTTTTCAGCTTTGACTATCATCAACGTTTGATCGTCCCCTCTTTCGCGCGCGCCTGACCAGACATCCACTTCTGAGAAAATAGCGTCCCGCAGCTCTACGGCTGATAGCGTCCGATGCTCGACGGCAAATCGAGCGAGACGGTCTTCTCCGTATTCCTCATCGCCCTCGTTTTGGGCTTCGCTGATGCCGTCTGAAAATATAAGCAAAACTTCGCCGGGCGCGAGCGTAGCGCCAGCTTCTTCATATATCGCCCACTCAAACGCTCCCGTCATCATCCCGCCCGTCGTCAGGCGCTCGATTGTTCCATCAGCGTGGATGAGAACGGGCGCATTGTGTCCGGCATTGGTGTAACGAAACTGTCGCGTACGGTCTTCGTAGAGACCCAGAAACAACGTGGCGAAGCGATTGGATTCGGTGCTTTGACAAAGTTGCCGGTTAATGTTCGTGATCTGGCGCGCGACTGCGCCATCAACTTCGGCGGCTGCGACGACATCCGCAAGCAAATGGCCTCCGCTTCCGACGCCGCCTGTGTTTGCGGATGCGACGACGGCGCGCTTCGCTATCTCCATTCGCTCGGCTGTAATCGTAGTCTGCGCGCGCAGAGACGCTTGCAGGTTCGACATCACGAGCGATGCCGAGACGCCTTTGCCTGACACGTCGCCGAGCGCGAGGGCGACCAGACCGGGCGCGACTTCGATGTAATCGTAGTAATCACCCGCGACGCCGCGCGCCGCGCGACATTCGGCAGAAATCTCGACAGTCAATAATTGAGGGACGCTGCGGGGGAAAAGCTGCCCTTGTACTTCGGCTGCGATTTCGACCTCGCGCTCCAATCGCTCGTGCTTCACACGCTCCTGCAAAAGCACTTCAATGTTGGAAGACATGTCATTGAAGGCGGCGGCGAGTTCACCAAGTTGATCGTGTGAACGAACGTGGACTCGATGAGAGAAGTCGCCGCGCTTGATGAACTCGACGGCGCGATAGAGTCTATGCACCGTGCCGGTGATGGCGCGCGTCATCCACGCGGAGGCGACCAGCGCCAGCAATTCCAGAACGAGAAAAGCGATGGCGAGGTACATTAAGCCACGACGCCAGAGTTCGCCCGGTTCGCCGTGACCCCAGAACTGCTTGTTCGCCAGCGCCCATGACCAATCGAACAGGAAGCTCAAGTGCGCGCTTGTCTCGCCTGTCTCCCAGTTGGCCGAAGGCAGCATGACCACGTAAAACGATTCTCCTACCTGCTCTCCGAATTGATCCCGGCGAAATACATCTTCCACGCTTGGCTCGCGCGCCGCGTCTTCGACACCCTGCTCGTTTCTGTAACTCAGCCTTGAGTCTACCCGGTTGCTTTCCGCATTCAGGGCTTTATAAACGAAGAACGGGCGAACATGGATGCCCGTCGTTTCGCGGTATTGCTGGATGAGGGCGCGGCTGACAGGGACAACCACCAGCAACGTGAACGGGCGATTACCCGCGACGCCGCGCATCAGAGCGCGCATGGATGGAGTGCCGAAGTTCTCCTCAGAGTTCGTGGGCCTGGTAAAAGCCAGCCCGTGCCATTCCGCGCGCTCGCGCAACCACTCCGGCAAACGATAGCCCACCGACGGTGCGTCTTCACCGACGCCTCGCGTACTCTCTTCATCTTGAAGGCTGATGAACTGCGCCGAGCCTTTATGCCCGATTGATGCCGTGTCTTCGCCCACAGCTCCGCGCCACAACGCCGTGCGCGCTCCGGGCAGTGATGCTCGCAACAATGCGGTTCGCTCATCAAGCCAAGTCTGAATGCTGCGGTCATCCACGTTGGTCGGCAGGCGCGCGAAGGCTTCCGCGAGACCGCGCACGCTTGATTGAGTCTGCCGCTCAGTTGCATTGACTTGAGCAGTAATGATGCGCGCCATCCCCTGCCCCGATCCGCCAAAAGCTGAAAGCAGGCCGAGCAGCGTCATGAGGATGATCGGCGTCAGTCCAACGAAGAGATAGGTAATCACCAGACGGCGGCGAACGCGCCAGAGCAGCTTTCTCTTTAGCCAGTGCAATCCCTTAATCGCGTAATAAATACTTGTCAGCAAAACCGCCCAGAAGGTGAGGTAGCCGAAGAATGAGCTGAGGAAACTTTGCCTGAAAACATCCGTGTCGCCGAAGAGCAGCCAGATAACAAGCAGCAGTCCCGACACAATCGCCGCATACGGCATCACACGCCGCAGCCGCAATTGTGCCT